>QQUB01000004.1 GCA_008501835.1 Bacteroidota bacterium | reverse complement strand
GTATCAACAATACCTGGATGTTGTTACCCAGGAATGAGCAGGCAGAGTTGAGAGAAAATGCGTTCATTCATGCTTCTGATGTCACGATCAATCTGACGGAACTTGCCTTGCAATACCATAACCTGAATGATGGATCTGCAGAGATCAAAGTCCGTATGTTCCACCAGGATTACGGATTCTATCGAGCGGATCTTTCAGGGTATACCGCAGTAACTGAAAGATTATTTGTGAGGCAAGAAGAACATGGTGCCGGCAACGACCTTTGGAAATTTCGGGATGGAGATTACTCCATTCCTTTCGGAGGTATTTATCAACGGATTCCAGGGGCGATAAACCTGAGTCATTATGATCTGGGAGGTCCGTTTGTGGCCTATAAGGATGATGATTATGAAAACACTGGTGGAGTTTTCAGAAACACAGAAGGTGTTGATCTGACCACAGGACCAGATGGTGAAATTGGTCTGACGGCAAATACTCAAAATGAATGGCAAAAATATTCAGTTGTAGTCGATAAAGGAGGTACCCAAACCGTATTGATCGATTATGCCAGTCAGAATGATTATACAATTGATTTCTACCTGGGAGGAGAGTTTATAGGGGATGTAACACTTCCATCAACAGGTAGTAATTACACCGTTGAGACTTTTGCGGCTGAATTAGTGATTCCTGTTTATAAATTAGGAAGACAAGTCCTTAAACTGGAGCACAGAAATAATGGGGCTAAAATTTATTCTTTGCAGTTCACCGTCGAAAGGGTAGAAGCATTGAGTGAATTGCTAAATCCCGGAAAACTATATAAGATCGAAGTGCTGGAACCTGAAAGTGATACACATAGAGGTTTCTTGAGGGAGTCTGGCTCCTGGCTTGTAGTGGACAGAGAGGAAGAAGCTACTTATTTCCGGTTTGAACGGGTAGGAGGTGAGATGTACAAGATCATTTCTGAAAATGGCATGACGCTGGTTTCTGGAAACAATTTGAGGTTTGGAAATGATCATGAACCAAGCGAGTATGGTTTAAAGGTAGACTTAATGACGGATGAATATTTCAAATTAACTTCAGGTTTTTGGGAGGTTGGTCTGGAACCAAAAGCAGGAACAAAAGAAAGGCTATCCTCTGTCTCTCAAAATGAGGTGTTCTTTGGTGTAGATTCTGTAAGAGTAGCGGATTACCAAAACCACAGGATCGATGTGGAAGAAGATGCTTGGTACCGGATTGTTACCCGAATAAATGGAAATCAAAGATATATCGCAAATACCAAAGAAGGGTGGCAATCCGGGGAAAAAATTGCTTTCCGAGCAGAAAGGAAAAACCTAGCCACCCAATTCAAATTTAAGAAGATAGACGAGTTCCATTATCAGCTGATGACCAGTGATGAGAAGCATGTAGGGCGTTGGAGTACTGGAATGGCTGAATCTTGTTATAACTGTACTCCAACTGATTTCAGGCTTGTGGGTATCGGTGAAGGGAAATTTGAAATAACTGTGAAAAATCGTGGTCCGTTGATCATTGATTCAGATGGTGATTGGACAGAAGAACGATTCGACGAATGGGAGGAACAACGGTTTTTTGAACTGGAACAAGTGCCTGAAGATGAAGTAATAGGCTTCCCGCTCTTTAACGAGAATTTCTACTATAATGCCAAAGTGACGCCTTCCGATGGGGTGAATTTTGTCAATGCCGTATTTGTAGATAATTATAATTACAGGCGTACAGGCCCGGTCAATAGAGTTTCATTCAGGAAACAGGATAATGGTAAATACCATATCTATTGCGGGCATTGGCGGATATACGTCAATGCTGATAATAGTTTTGATGCCAGTAATTCATCTGGTGAAAATGAACGCTCAGAATTTACAATTCAACCGCTTATGGTAGATGGTAGAGCAATGGAGGGAATATTTAGTGTTCAGGATTATCTGGGCAGACAATTGATTTTTCAAAATGGAAGGATGAGTGTACTGCCAATTGAATACGTTGACCCTGTGTCAGTATTTAGATTCGAAAAATCAGGTACAAAATAACCTCCTTGCAGAGGTTATGCAAAGGCAGGTAACTAAGTGAAATTAATTAAAATTAATCAAGAATAAATCGATGAATTTTCTAATAAATATTCGAAAAGGAGGGTTGGTGTTTTTGTTACTATTAACGTATTCGTTGATGCAGGGACAGGAGGCTTCCATTATTGTTCAATCGAGAACCACCTCTGAGGGAATGGCAGTTAATTGGTTCCCTACTTCACCCCAGCTGTGGAAAAGTTTGATGACACAAGGTTATCGGGTAAGCCGGGTAGAGATAGATACTATGGGTAATGAAATTGGTGCTTCGGTAGTATTAGCGAATAACCTGACACCTAAGGATTCCAGTTGGTTTGTAGTAAATGGTAATTTAAGTGATGGTTTAATGGAACCCATAGGAGCTTTAATGTACGATCCACAATTTGATTTTCCTGAGAACGACCTGATGGACGATACGGAAATGAAATACAATTTCATCGTTTATGAGACAACCAGAGATATTCAAATTGCCAATGCAGTAGGCCTGGGGTTCCTCGACTCAACAGTGGTTGAAGATAAACATTACAAATATGACATTACCGCCGTCAATGGGGGATACTCTGCTTTTGTAAGGATCACTAATTTGTATTATAACTATGGCCAAAGTGGGGAGAATCCTGTGGAGTTTACTTTTCCTGACGGAAGATCTCTATCTGATATGTTGGCAGCAGCCCGTCCATACGATCCTGACAGGATAGTAGCCATGAGTCGTATGTATGGAGATAGTATTGTTTTGAGGTGGGGTCCGACAAATCCAAAATTCTGGAAACGAGCCATGGAGGAAGGATATAAAATATATAAATCTGTCGGGGATGGAGAATTAGAATTACTTACCACGGTTAAACCGTGGCCGGAATCGGAAATTAAAGAATCCATTGCTTCTGACAGTATGGCACTGGTAGCAGCAGGTATTTTGTACAGTGATAACTCCAAATATAATATTCAGGATATGAGTATTGGTGACCAGATAGCGATATTTGAAAATAACTATGGTTTTTCTCTGTATGCCGCTGAACGATCACCTCTGGCTGCCGATATTCTCGGTTTGCGTTATGTAGACAAAGATGTGATGAAGGATTCTCTGTACAACTATATTATAACCACTGAATCAATTATAGATCCCTTCCATACCGGGAGAATAAGTAAAACCAATACTTATGTTCCAGTGCCTCAACCATATGATTTGACTGTTGTCACGGGAGATAAGGCCTTAACGCTTGTTTGGAATCTGGCTAAAAACAAAAAAGAGTTTGTTGCCTATTCACTTGAGCGTTCTGAAGACGGGCAGAATTACGAGTCTCTAACAAAAAAGCCACTGGTATTTATTGAAACGGATCGACTTCCTTTGGTTGAGTACTCATTTTTGGATAGCGTTGGGGTAAATAATAAAACCTTTTATTATCGCCTGAGGGGATATAACAGTTTTGGAGAATTGAGCGAAGCAGCAGAGATAGAAGCACAGGCCCGTGATTTAACACCACCTACTCCTGTGGTAATTGTCCAATCAAGATATCTGAAAACAGCCAATCAGTTTTCTATTGAATGGGCCGAGCAAAATGGCCAGGCCGAGGATCTGGCTAATTACCAGGTTTTGATGAGTGATCATCCGGAAGGACAATTCAACGCCATTAGTCCTGTCCTGGAAAAAGAAGCCACAAGTTTTGTTCTGGATGTTGGAGACCTTGATTTGGATCAGGCGTTTTTCTTTACTGTTATTAGCCAGGATATTAATGGTAATATCAGCCGCGCTTATCCATCTCAAATTGCTGTCCCTGACCTTACAGCACCACTCCCTCCTGAAGTATTGGTGGGGTATGTGGACACCTTTAGCGTTGTACACCTTACCTGGGAACATAGTACATCCAAGGATGTGTCTGGATACTGGCTATATTGGAGTGATGACCCCAAGGCTGAAATGGCACCTGTCAATAACGAATTATTAACTACCAATACTTATGCCTGGTATATTGATGAAAAGAGCTTCAATGATTACATTTATTTATGTATAAGAGCAGAAGATGATGCCTATAACCGTGGGGTTCCCTCAAAAGTTATTAAGGTGGCTCGCCTGGATGTAATGCCTCCGGTTGATCCTATCATGGAAAGTGTTTCTCCTGAAAATGGTCAAATGCAAATACG
>QQUB01000453.1 GCA_008501835.1 Bacteroidota bacterium | reverse complement strand
TGGCCTTCCTGAACCATATTGGTTACTTTGGCGCCTGTTACGATTTTAACGGGAAAATTGGAGGTCAGATAATCTTCAAAAAGGCGACTTACTTCCTCATCAAGCCTTGGAAGTAGTTGGTTGCCATTTTGGATAATTGTGACTTTGGTGCCCAGGGCTGCAAAGGCGTAAGCATATTCCGTTCCTGTTACTCCACCACCAGCCATAACGAGGCTATCAGGGATTTTCTCCACACCAGGTGCAATTTTAGGAGCGATAATGTGATCTTTATTAGGCTTTATATCGGGCGTGAACCTTGGGCCCGAACCTGTGGCAACGATAATGTTCCTCGCTTTTATTTCGGTATGGCCTCCATCGTTTAATTCGATATTAATGGATTGAGGATCTTTAATACTGGCTTTTCCAAAGAATAAATTAACGCCGGCCTTATGGAGTTTTTGCACATAACGTTCTGAGGTAATGCTGCTTTGTTCCCCAACTTTTTTCCTCAGCTCGTCAAGGTCTAATTGTAGTTTTGACTCAACAGATTTAAAACCAAATGCTTCAAGTCCTGAGATAGATTTTGCCTTTTCAGCACTTGCGAGCCATACTTTGGAGGGAACAAGGCTTCCCCAGGTAGCTCTTCCACCTATTTTTGTTGCAGAAATCAGCCCTACCGAAAGATTCTTCCTGGAAGCAAATAAGGCTGCTTCAATGCCTCCGGGACCAGCGCCGATTACGATTAGGTCGAAGGAGTTTTTTTTCATTTAATGAGGTAGTTTATGTCTTACAATTGCATATAAATAGGTTCCAAAGGTGGCACTCAGAATAACAAGTGCGAAAATCCAGAAACCATGACCAAGCAGTACGTACATTGGTCCCGGGCAAGCGACAAGGGCCCAACCTAATCCAAAAATTGTGCCTGCTATCAGGTGCCTAGGCAGGTGGAATTTCTTTGGGACATAGGTGACATATTCACCATCCAGCGTTTTGATCTTGAGTTTTTTCATGGCCCACATGAAAATGATTCCAAAAATTACAGCAGTGCCAATAATGCCATACATATGAATACTTTCAAACCTGAACATTTCATGGGTTCGGTACCACGAAATGGCTTCAGATTTTGACATTACGATTCCAAATATTATTCCTATTAGAAAAAATCTTATGATTTTCATTGTTGATTTTTAATTGTTGAGTAATTGGTTAGCCAAGAATTAGCGGAAGAATTAAATGAGTCATGATTAATCCGCCAATGAAAAATCCTATAACGGTGAACAAAGAGGGTTTTTGCAAATGGGACAATCCTGTAATAGCATGTCCGGAAGTACAGCCTTCACCGTATCTTGCTCCGAAACCAACAAAAAGACCTCCCAGAATTGCCAAAAACAAACCTTTCGGATTGGTCAAATTGTATAAATCCTCAGGTATAAAACCGGTCCCTTCCGATATGTTTTCCGGGTAGGGCATATTAAAATCGTTTACCAGATGATTTATGGTAGCCTGACTAATATCTACAGGTTCAGGGCTGCCAATTACCTGACTGCCAATAATACCCCCAACAATGGCTCCAACAACAAAAGCAATTCTCCAATATTCTTCTTTAAGGTTCAAATCGAAAAAGGGTATCCTTTTTCCGGCACCTGCCATACTACACATGACCTTATAAGAAGAGGAAACCCCGAAGCTTTTTCCTGCCCAGGTGGAAATGAGCAGAATAAAAGCTATTACAAAACCCGAGAAAGCCCAGTGCCATGGCTGACTTATCAGATCCATAATGGTTAAATTCAAAAAATTCATTGATTAGTTTGTTAAGATTGTTCGATTTACATAAAAAGGTCCGGCAAAATTGGAACCTGAAAATTTGAATTTACTTGTTTGGGTAAAATTCCTTTGAGATTCCTCCTGGTTGCCAGACGCTGGTTACGAATAATTTATCTTTTCAGATGCTGCTTTTTAGGCGAATTATAATTTTCCGGTTAAGGCTTGATTGATTACATTTTCAAGAGCTACTGCGGATTGCATTCCGGCCTGGTGCCATTTCTTTTCACCATTCTGGAAGAGCATAAAAGTTGGAACTCCCCGTACGCCCATATCTGCAGCAAGTGTTGCATTCTTGTCAACATCAATTTTGATGATTTTAGCTTTGTCCCCAACGGACTTGGCTACGTCTTTAAGGATTGGATTCATAGCCTGGCATGGTCCGCACCAAACTGCTGAGAAATCAATCAGGACTGGTTTTTCACTATTTATTAACTGTTTAAAAGAAACTTTCTTTGCCATTTTTTCAATTTTCATGGTTTATCAATTGCAAAGTTAACGGTACGCCATCAAGAGGTTTGTGATTACTATCACAATCAATTTTGAATTTTGCAAGATTGATTTTCAATAATTACCCACAAATATCGCTTTTTGCCAATCGAAAGCTAACTTTGCACTTTTAGATGTCTTATGAACGTAAATCAGATGAATAGAGTTGAACACTTGTTTGCAAAAAAAGGAGAAAATATTTTAAATGTCTACTTTACGGCAGGTTTTCCGGAAATAGACAGTACGGTTAGTCTAATAACTGCACTTGAACAGGCTGGAGTAGATTTAATTGAAATTGGAATGCCTTATTCAGATCCACTGGCGGATGGCCCCACTATTCAGAATAGTAGCCAGGTGGCACTTAAAAACGGTATGACCCTGCCCTTATTATTTGAACAAATTAAGGAAGCAAGAAAGAGAACCGAGGTACCATTAATCATGATGGGGTATTTCAATCAGGTAATGCAGTATGGAGAGGAGGCTTTTATTAAAAAATGTGTTGAAGTGGGTATAGACGCTCTAATTCTTCCTGATCTTCCTTTACAGGAATACGAAGAATCCTATAAAAGTCTTTTTGAGCAATATGGTTTGGGGATTAGCTTTTTGATGACTCCACAAACCAGTGAAGCGAGAATCCGTAAAATTGATGAATTGTCCAGAGGATTTATTTATATGGTATCCAGTGCTTCCATTACAGGAGCCAAAAGTGGCATTACAGAAAAACAAATAGCGTATTTTGAACGAACCGCTAACTTAAAACTCAACAATCCCAGGTTGATCGGTTTTGGAATTTCTGATCATGAAACCTTTACCACAGCCTGTAAATATGCTAATGGTGCAATAATAGGATCAGCTTTTATTAAAGCTCTGGACCAAAACGGCCATATTGATGAAACAGTCAATACCTTTATAAATGGAGTTCTGGGGAAATAATTTTTCCAGTGGAGGAGTTAATTTTGTAATTTATCGTCAGAAAAATGGATGAGAAGAAAATGGAAGAATCGCAGGAGGAGTTTTATGAGATCCAGGAAATAAAGGTGGATCCTAAGCAATCTCCTCTCCGTATAGATAAGTTTTTGATCGATCGGTTGCCGAAAGTTTCAAGAGCTAAGATCCAGAATGCTATCAGGGCAGGGTCAATTACAGTGAATGAAAAGGAAATTAAACCTAACTTCAAGGTAAAACCTGGTCATGAAATCAGGATTATTTTTCCCAAATCTTTTGGTGGAGAGCAGGTGCTCATTCCGGAGGATATTCCTCTTGATATCAGGTATGAAGATGATGATATTCTGATTGTCCACAAACCACCCGGAATGGTGGTTCATCCAGGTATTGGAAACCGGACAGGAACCCTTGTAAATGCACTGGCCTGGCATTTTAAAGATCTGCCGGTGATGGAAGGAAATAGCGTGGATCGTGTAGGTTTGGTTCACCGGATAGACAAGGACACCTCAGGACTTTTGGTGATCGCCAAGACTGATTTCGCCATGACCCACCTGGCAAAACAATTTTTCGACCATACTATTGACAGAACTTACCTCGCTCTGGCCTGGGGCGATGTCGAACCGGAAGAAGGAACAGTGACGGGAAACATCGGAAGACATCCTACAAACAGGAAAGTCCAGACCGTTTTCACGGAAGGAGAGGCCGGAAAACACGCAGTTACCCATTATAAGGTAGTCCGAAATCTATATTATGTCACACTCGTAGAGTGTAAACTGGAAACAGGAAGGACCCACCAGATCCGCGTGCACATGAAGCATATTGGACATCCTTTGTTCAACGATGCGGCATATGGGGGTAACGCCATTATAAAGGGAACAGTTTTCAGTAAATATAAGACCTTTGTTCAAAATACCTTCAAAGTAATCCCCAGGCAGGCTCTTCATGCCAAATCATTGGGATTTGTTCA
>QQUB01000644.1 GCA_008501835.1 Bacteroidota bacterium | reverse complement strand
CTAAAAGATCAGAAAGGACAAATATTTTCAAAGCAATTTTTTGTTGAACACTAAGCTGAACTCTAGCCGTTTCTAAACATTTCCATGATACCTTACTCATTGATGTTTAGGAATACATAGGTATTCAAAATTTTTGTACCCACCGAATTTATTCGGTGCGACGAGCCGAATAAATTCGGCGAGTACGAAGTTAACCACAATGATTTTGAGTGATTATAGTTAGTAGCGTTCGGCCCAGGACACTTGTATTTATTTCAATTCAAGAGTACTATTAGTCACTTTTTGTATTAAAAATAACAAGCCAAAATCCTTTTCAATATGATTGAACAACCATATTACACGATTCCGGATTGTCCGGAGGAAATAACTGCATCAAACACTATTGCAAGATTTGTAGACGGCCTTGGTTTTCGATACAGATGGGCAACTGAAGGACTGACGGAAAGCGATCTTCATTTTCGTCCGGTGGTGGGTAGCATGGATATGACGGAGTTGCTGACCCATATTTTTTCTATTTTGACTTATACCAGCTACATATTCGGCGGCGAGAAAATAAAAACCAAACCGGAAACCTTTCCGGAATTAAGGGCCAAAACCCTGGAGGTGCTCTATGATTTGAGTTCCAGGTTGAAAAAAATGGATGATGCTGAATTGCAAAATTTCAAACTGATCAATCGTATGGGCAGGGATGAAGTGTCGTTTTGGTATTTTCTCAACGGGCCAATTGCCGATGCCTTAACTCATGTTGGACAAGTAGTTTCATGGCGAAGGATCAATGGGAATCCCCAGCCCAAAGGCGTTCACGTATTTTTAGGAACAGTGAACTTCAGTTAACAGAATAGCAAGAATTGACAAGTCTGTGGTCGAGTCGGGAATTATCTTTGGGTTCAGATTGAACAACCAATTAATTTTTCCTTCGACCATGCAATTCGATATAGATATTCATTCGACATAATGATCATAGATAATTTCCAACCATTCGTAGGACAACATTGTGAAACAACGGCTACAGGCGGCCTTCTGCAACAAATAGGCATTGAATTATCCGAACCTATGCTTTTTGGTCTAGGGGAAGGACTGGGGTATATTTTCTGGAATATGAAAATTATGGATTTTCCCTTTATCGGAGGCAGAGTGAAACCTGATGTGTTGACGGAAAACATTTGCAGAAATCTGAATCTGGAACTGGAGGTTAGGGAAACTTCCTCCATGAAAAAAGCCTGGCAAAATGTCGCTGAATACCTCGATCAGGGACAACCAGTTGGATTAAAAATGGACTGTTATCATCTGGAGTATTTCACCAATAAAATCCATTTCGCCGGCCACTATGCAACAATCTACGGTTATGATGAAACCACAGCCTACCTGAATGATACAAACCAGCAAGGACGCGATGCCCGAACCTCCCTTGATAGCCTTGCCCTGGCCAGAAATGAAAAGGGCCCTATGTCTTCCCGGAACAGATCCTATGTGATCCGTAAAAACGGAAAATTAACTGATTTAAGAGTTGCTGTTCGAACGGCCCTTTTGAATAATGCCATTGAGTTCTTGAATCCTCCGATCAAAAACATAAGCTACAAAGGAATTTTGAAAACCAGCACTGAAATTTATAAGTGGTTCCAAAACAGCTCCGATGTCAAAAGAGATTTCCAAACCACCGGGATGTTGATGGAACGAGCAGGAACCGGAGGAGCATTGTTCCGAAACATCTACAGGGATTTCCTCAAGGAAAGTGCCGTTTTGCTCAATTCAACTGCTTTGGAACAAGCGAGCCAGGAGTATGATGTGATTGCCGGATTATGGTCAAAAGTTTCAGGTTTGTTCCACCAGGCCGGTGAAACAGTCGATCTGAATTATATCGATGAGGCTTCAGCTATTCTGATTGATCTTTCAGAAAGGGAGAAGCAGACCATGGAAAGTTTGAGAGAGGCTTTTGTATGAAAAAACTAATAAGTAAAACTCCTTATTGGCCTGCTTCTTTCTCCTGCTTCCACTCCTCAAATTCCCGTTTATTCTCTTCAGAAGTCAAGGGATACAATCCCTTGATCGACCGCCCCTCCATTACCTTTTCTGTAACAAAATCTTCGTACAAAGTCATTTTTACCGCTTCCTCTGCTACCTCGTCTGCCAGATGAGCCGGAATGACCATGACACCGTCATCATCTCCAACGATTACGTCTCCCGGAAAAACGGCAACATCCCCGCATCCGATCGGTACATTAATGTCCAGCGCCTGATGCAAGGTTAGATTTGTTGGTGCAGAAGGAGTGTTGTGGAAGGCTGGGAAATCCAGTTCTGCAATCAATGCCGCATCTCTGAAACCTCCGTCGGTAACAATGCCTGCTACACCGCGCTTCATCAACCTTGAAGCCAGGATAGAACCCGCAGAGGCGGCTCGTGGATCTTTCCGGCTGTCAATGACCAAAACAGCTCCCACGGGGCAGGTTTCCACCGCCACTCGTTGAGGGTGGTAAGGGTCTTTGAAGACTTCGATGGGGTTGAGATCTTCCCGGGCGGGGATATACCGGAGGGTAAAGGCTTCTCCCACCATAACAGGTTTTCCGGGAGCCAGCGGCTTAACGCCCTGGATGAATTGATTTCTGAACCCCAGCTTGTAGAGGTAGGTGGCAATTGTAGCCGTACTGACGGATTGTAATTTTTTCCTGGTTGTAGCTAACATGGCATTTTTTTATGGAAGTTGAACGATATGACTATTCTGTATGCTTCTGATAATTTTTTTATTAATAGGGGAGTTGGTAATACGGCAGGACTTTCTCAAAGATATAAAAAATTGCGCTTGGTACTTATTTAGTGTTTTTTTGAGAATCCAGGTGAGGTATATCATATTGGTGGTTGTATGACGTTTTTAAATGAAGGGAATCCCGTTTTTTAGGGTTTTTTATTAAGTTTGTAATTACTCCTGCCCCTCCTGTTTTCAAAATATCCCAGTTTTAAGAATTATTTTTTAACCGATTGAGGAATGTGTTGATCTTAAAGTCATCCATATGATTCATGCATAACCTCATGGAAAACATTTTATCATGAAATTTAGCAACCTTTCAAACTTTTTCCTTCTGTTACTTCCGTTGTTAATATTGATCAGTTGTACTGAAGATTCCATAACGCAAAAGGAGCAAACAGCCAGGGTCAAATTTAAAATGATCGATGGCCCCGGAGATTATGAAGAAGTCAACATTGATATTCAGGATGTGTTGATCAATTGGACCAATGATGATGAAGGCTGGGAAAGCATTGGCGATGTAGAGACTGGTATCTATGACTTGCTTACGCTTACCGGAGGCGAATATGCATTATTGGCAGATGAGCAGATTCCTCCCGGATATTTATCTCAGGTACGTATCCTGCTTGGGGAAAATAATACAGTAAAAGTAGATGGCGAAGTTTTCGACCTGGATACTCCGAGCGCTCAGCAATCAGGTCTGAAAATCCTGGTTAATACGGATATTGTTTCAGGGGTGTTATACAATTTTACTTTCGACTGGGATGTTGAAAGTTCTGTGGTAAAGGCGGGTAATTCAGGTAAATACAACCTCAAACCTGTAATCAGAGTCACCTCAGAAGCACAATCCGGGGCTATCAGCGGCGTAGTCAGCCCATCTGATGTTATGTGTTTGGTAACGGCCTCTAACGGAGTAGATGAAATCTCCACCTACACCAATGAAGAAGGGGTTTTTCTGCTACAGGGAGTGCCTGAAGGAATTTATACCGTAACTATAGAACCTGATGCAGATTCCGGTTATGGAGCTGTGCAGGTAGAGAATGTTGAAGTGAACCTGGGATCTACGACGGATCTCGGCACGATCGAATTGCAATAACCTCATTCTCGAGAGAAGGCAATCTGTTTTGACCATGGATTGCCTTCTCATTTTTCCTTTCTTTTGAACCGGGATTTTTGTAATTTTAAAGGTTAACCAAACTTCAGGCATAATATACCCGCCAACGCTCAATTTTCATAGATGATCAAATTGGCATTGCTTGTTTTCCTGGAGGTTTCTTCTTTAATCAAATAGAAATGAAATGAAGATCCTGTTACGCCTTTTTGCCTTATTTTTAATTGTTTCCTTCTTACAAAACTGTCAACAATCAAATTCTGTAGATTACCTCAACGAAACCGCTGAAGCTTTCGATGAACGTATGGAGTGGTGGCGAGATGCGAGGTTCGGTATGTTTATTCACTGGGGTC
>QQUB01000948.1 GCA_008501835.1 Bacteroidota bacterium | reverse complement strand
AAAAAATTAAAGTTTGTTTGTTTTAATAACAATACCAATGTTGTCTAAAATAAAATGTTGACAAATTACTGCTGAAAAATAAAATAGGAGACAGGAAACTATTACGGTTACCTGACACCTGGTTATTAGAGTTATGTGAGCACGAATTTCAATCGTATCAATAAGTTAAATCTTTTTATAATTGAATTACAGCTTGGAAATTAAAGTCCAACCTTCCGTCCATGGAGTCTGACCAGGGGTAAAAGCACCTTTGTAATCAGTTACTTCAAAGAAAGGGTCTGCCGGAGTGGAAACAGTTCCAACTAATACCGTTGGTACATTGTTAGCGTCCAAAGCCGGATCCTGATCTGTTGTATTTCCTGCAGCCAAAAGTGCAGCCTCAACATCCGCAGCCTTCTCAGTGAAAGGAGAAGCAACATTCCATAGCACATTGTTCTCGAGAACCAAACGGCCATCATTGAACTGAGCCAATGACTCATCATCTTTGATTTCCAATCCTTTTCCGTAGTTAGTGAAGATACTGTTGTAGAAAGAGGCAGCAGAATTTTCACGAATACGTACCGCTCTGTTTGAACCATTCCCAACAAATGTCGCATTGTAGGTTACGAAAGCTGAATACGGCTCACAAAGCAAACAGTCCGAAGGACCGCCATCAAGCTCAGCGCCGTTGTCACCTTCGTCATCCTGTACAACATACCAGAATTGATTCATCCCACGGTAACCTTCGTCAGCATCGAAAGAATCGTCACCACAGTAAGCAATTGAAATGTACTTAGTGTTTACCGTTCCACCGAAGAACTCAACACCGTCGTCTTTATTGGCGATTACCTCTACATACTCGATAGTAGTTCCGTTACCAACACCACCAAGCGTTAATCCGTTGATCTCGTTATTTGCCCCGATGTTTGATCCTCCGTGACGAATAGATACATATCTGATGGTACCTGAATTGTCAGCATCATCAACGCCACCATAAAGACCTCTTGATTCGGTAGTTGGGATACCTTCGATAGCCAACTCAGCCTGTGGAGCGTTGGTACCTGCTTTTCCAAGAACGATAAATCCTCCCCACAAACCGCGGAAGTTAGGTGCGAGGTTTCCGCCTTCGCAGTTAAGTGTACCATTGGAAGAACGAGCAATTTCGTCAGCTTCTGAGGTCATGATAATAGGCTCATTGGCTGTTCCTTCAGCTTTGACCTGACCTCCACGGGCAACGATTAATGCAGAAGCATTTTCAGCCTGCCCTGCGGAACCCTTA
Source organism: Bacteroidota bacterium (assembly GCA_008501835.1). Lineage (GTDB taxonomy): Bacteria > Bacteroidota > Bacteroidia > Chitinophagales > Saprospiraceae > BCD1. The sequence goes on along the minus strand of QQUB01000948.1, from coordinate 15,224 downwards.
ATAATGGTGCCCGCTTCTATTGTCAGTACTTGGCCATCATTCACGAATACACGTCCGTGCAAAACATAAGTTTTATCCTTCGTCCAGGTCGTTGTACCTGTACCTTCACCTCTGTCGGTTACATTAATAATAATGTAATCCTCTTCAGTACCGTCATCATCACAGTCGTTTGTGATAGTTTCCTCCTCATAGAGTGTGGATGTGTTGTCTACAGGATCAGTAGGTGTTTCATCATCACAAGCTGTGAAAGTCAGTCCTAAAATCAGTAAAGCGAATAAGACCAGATTCTGAATTTTCATAATTGTCTAAAATTTCTTTTTGATAAGTGTGAAAAAAAGTTTGAAAAAGAAGGTTCAATTCCCTTCGATTTTAATTTCACTGCAAAGGAACGGGGCAGAGTTAAAGTGAAAAACGGTTTTGCATTAACTGTAGGTTAAATTGACCGACCAATGTTAAGCTTATGTAAACAACACACTTTGTTAGAAAAATATGGAAATTAATATCTGGCTCAAGGTTGGAAATGCCTAATAAAATTCCGTCCTCATTTGGGGTAGAAAATGCCGGTTTCCAGGCAATTTTAAATTAGTTAAATACAATATCGGATATTGCATATTCAACCCAATTTTCGTACATTGCGAAGGATACCACGCAAGTATCAAAAGTTTTGACTCAACATTATAAACATTAGAGGATGACTCTGAGTGACTAGGGCGGGCCTCAATCTCCGGCAACGGAGACCTTCCTTGGAAGCAAGGGGATTACCGATCCGCGAAGGCGCCTCTATCCATGTCTTTTAGGGGCCAAAACACCCTGGTACTTGTGTGGTCCTTTTATTTTCTTTTGAAAACAAAAGGTACCCTTTAAAAAACTGCGGTTGCTTTGTAATAAAGTTGACTTAAGTTGACGTTATTAATTAAACATCCAGCAGTTAATCTTTTGCCTTTCCGAGTTAATACAGTTAAAATTTAATAGTAAGTTGCTAGTTTCTGGTTACTAGTTAGAGTCGTTCAGGTTAAACCTCACTGTATGAGGAATCATACCTGGATGAAACAAATGAATTTCAAAATAATTCTTTTAACCTTTAACAAGTAACCAGTAACCTGCAACTTGAATTAATTTTAATTATTTTTATGACAATTCTATCAGTACGATTATTTGTACACAGAACTGTCTAGTTCATTAACCTTTTCCAAAATTCACGACCCTATGTCAGTTTTAAAAAAAATCAACTTGACCACCATCCTCCTCATCCTTGGAGTCATGGTTTTTGTAACCAATTGTAAAAGAAAAGAAAACCGGGCAGCCGAAATGTCTCCCAGTGTCAGTGCCTATGTCTATGGATACACCTCTGGTATCATTTCAAAAGCCACTCCGGTTCGCATTCAGTTTGCCAGTATGGTCGCCGACGCGAATATGGTCGGAGAAACAGCTGAAGCAGGCATCGTCAGCTTTAATCCTTCCGTAAAAGGTAACTTCGTTTGGGAAAACGAACAAACTCTTCGCTTTGATCCTGACCCAAATTTTGAGTCGGGAACGACTTACGTGGCAACCGTAAACCTCAAAAAACTCATTGCCAATGTTCCGGCGGAAGCCAAAAGCTTTGAATTTGATTTCCGAATACGGGATCAGTTCATGAATGTGAGTTTTAAAGGTTTTTCAACAGAAAACCCCAAATCTCTTGAAAAACAAAAACTCGCGGGTGAAATCAGGCTTGCAGATATTGCAGATACCGAAAATATTGAATCCCTGATCAGCGCCAACCAAAAAGGAAAAGAACTCCCCATCTCCTGGAATCACAATGCCGACCAAATGATCAGTGAATTTTGGATAGAAGGTATTAACCGAGGGGAAAAACCCTCCGAAGTAGAAGTTAAATGGAATGGAAAATCCCTTGGTGTGGATCTCAAACAGGACAGATCCTTTGAGGTACCAAGCCTGGATGATTTCAAGGTCACTGATGTGAGTATCGTCAGCGACGAAGAAAAGTACATCCTGCTCAATTTCTCCGATCCCCTTCTGGAATCTCAGAATCTGGATGGCCTGATTACCATCTCCGATTATTCCGGCAGCATGAGATACCTTATTGAAGGAAATTTCGTACGTATTTACCCTTCCGGTTATCTGGCTGGTGAACACACGATTAATATTGCAACAGGCATCAAAAACGTTCAGAATAAAAGGATGAAAAACCCCGGCAATTGGGTTTTTAAATTCGAAACTTCCAAACCGGAGGTCATGCTTACCGGTAATGGTGTCATCCTGCCTAATTCCGACGGCCTCATTTTCCCATTCCAGGCCATTGGCTTAAATGCAGTTGATGTGGAAGTCTTTAAGATCTTCAATAATAACATTCTGCAATTCCTTCAAAGCAATGATATTGACAGAGGTCGTGGTAATAACCTTTACCGGGTTGGTCGGATCATCATGCGTAAACAAGTGCCATTACAAAACCTTAATGCCAATGCTTCGGCTGACGGTTGGGCTCCTTACGCCCTGGATCTCAGCAAACTAATCCAACGCGACCCCGAAGCTATTTACCAGATACGCATTGGTTTTAAGCCGGAATATGCAACGTATTTCTGTAACACCACTGAAGAGGAAGGTCAGGACCTTACCGTTGTAGGTGAAACTGAAGAGGACCTGGATAAAAGTATCATGGATATGTGGTATGGCCCTAACGGCTGGTACCGCGGGTACAACTGGTCAGACCGGGAAGATCCCTGTAAACCAGCATATTACAATTCAGATAAATTCGTCAGCAGAAACGTTATAGCCTCTAATCTTGGCCTTATCGTAAAGGGCAATTCCGACAAAACCTTTAATACCATTGTAACAGACCTGAGAGATGCAAAGCCTGTTTCAGGGGTAGCTGTTGAATTCTTTGATTTTCAACAACAACTTATCGGAAAAGGGCAAACTGATTCCAAAGGAATGGCTGCAGTTACTCTGGAAAGAGAACCATTTGTTGTCCTGGCAAAAAGCGGTGGAGATCAGGGTTATCTCAAATTACAGGATGGGCAATCTCTCTCCCTGAGCCGTTTTGATGTTTCAGGAGCAAGAGCCCAAAAAGGACTCAAAGGATTCCTGTATGGCGAACGTGGGGTATGGAGACCCGGAGATTCTATTTACCTAAATTTCATTCTCGAAAATGAAACTGGAAGCCTTCCTTCCAATTATCCCATCAGTATGGAGGTTTCCGACCCTCGTGGTCAGGTCATTGAAAAGAGGAATGTCGCTGAGCATACGCAAGGAGTTTATCCATTACATTTCGCTACCTCAGTCGACGCTCCGACCGGAAACTGGTCCGTTTTTGTAAAAGCGGGTGGGGCTAATTTCCGAAAAACAATCAAAGTTGAAACCGTTAAACCCAACAGGTTAAAAATCGATCTTGATTTCGGTACCGAAACATTACTGGCGGAGAACGAACCGCTTAGAGGTAAAATAGATGCCCGTTGGTTGCACGGTGCCCCCGCCTCCAATCTTAAAGCAAAGGTTGAGGTCCAGTTACGTAGCTCAGGAACAAAATTTGATAAATACAATGATTTCGTCTTTGATGACCCCGCAAGAAGAATAAGCTCCGAAGCACGGACCATTTTTGACGGGCAACTGGATGGGTCCGGAAAGGGTAATATCAATACCAAAATCCTCAACAACAAACTGGTTCCGGGTAAACTGACCGCTTCTTTCAAATCAAGGGTATTCGAAAAGGGCGGTGACTTCAGTACGGATAATGTATCCTTCCCCTACTCTCCTTTTGATGTTTATACAGGTATTTCCATTCCGGTTAATCGTTATGGCAGCAAGCGGATAGATATGAATGAAGAAGAATCCCTCCAATTTGTTGCTGTGGATGAAAATGGAAAATCACTGGCTAATCGCAATCTCGAAATAGGCCTCTACCGCGTTCACTGGCGCTGGTGGTGGGATCGGGGATATGATAATGTAACCCGCTATAATTCAGGCAACCATTATGATGCCAATGAGAAGGCTACCATACGAACGAACAACCAGGGAATTGCCACCTGGGATGTCAAGGTCTCCCAATGGGGAAGATATCTGGTCAGGGTTTGTGATCCAGTTAGCGGACATTGTTCCGGAGACTTTTTCTATGCCGGTTATCCGTACGATGATGGCAGTAATCAGAGCAAGGAAGCTGCAGCTATGTTGAGTTTCAGTTCCGACAAGCAGAAATACAATATTGGAGAAAAGGTCAAACTGAAAATCCCTATGGGTAAAACAGGGCGTGCCCTTATTACCATTGAAAATGGTACTAAGGTCCTTCAGTCATTCTGGGCTGAGGCTAAGGAAGGTGAGAACGAATTCGAATTCGAGACCACTCCTGATATGGCTCCGAATGTTTATGCCCATGTTGCGCTCATTCAGGAACACGCTCAGGTGGACAATGATCTGCCTATCCGATTGTATGGTGTGATCCCGGTAATGGTAGAAGATAAAAACACCCATCTCGAACCCAAACTAAAAATGGCTGACGAATTGAGGCCCGAAGAATCTTTTGAGGTGGAAGTCAGTGAGGGCAGTGGTAAAGCTATGGCTTACACGATTGCTGTTGTTGATGAAGGATTATTAGGACTCACTCGTTTTAAAACTCCTGACCCATGGAATACTTTTTATGCCAAGGAAGCATTAGGCGTTCGAACCTGGGATATGTATAACTATGTGCTTGGTGCATATGGCGGACAATTAGAACAGATTTTGAGTATCGGTGGTGACGGCGAAGTGGTCAATCCTGACAAGGATGAATCTGCCAACCGGTTTAAGCCGGTGGTCATGCATCTTGGACCATTTTACCTCAAAAAAGGGAAAAAGGCCAAACATAAATTGACGATGCCTAATTACGTTGGTGAAGTCAGAACGATGGTTGTGGCTGCCAATGCCGACAAAGCTTACGGTAGTGTAGAAAAATCCGTTCCCGTCAAAAAACCTTTGATGGTGCTGGCTACTTTACCAAGAGTTTTAAGCCCCGGGGAAGAAGTGTTGTTGCCTGTAAATGTTTTTGCCATGGATAAAAAGGTAAAAAGTGCTTCGGTTAAAATAGAGGAATCCAGTGGTCTTGCCCTGATTGAAGGTGGCAACAGCCAAACCGTGAATTTCTCAAAACCCGGAGATAAACTGGTCAATTTCAGGGTGCGCATGAAAGAAATTGTAGGTGTCGCCAAATTCAAAATATCAGCCAACGGTGGCGGAGAACAGGCCTCTCAGGAAATCGAGTTGCAGGTCAGGAACCCAAATCCGTATACCACAGCGGTATTTGACAAGGTAATAGCAAGTTCAGACACCTGGAACTTGAGTTTCGACCCTGTCGGGATGGCCGGAACCAATGATGGAATCCTCGAAGTCTCGACGATTCCTCCGGTAAACCTTGGACAAAGGCTCCAATACCTGTTACGATACCCATACGGTTGTATTGAGCAAACCCTTTCCGGAGGATTCCCTCAATTATATGTCGACAGATTGCTTGAACTGGATGAAACTCAAAAGAAAGATGTGCCCAAAAATATTAGGGCTACCATTGAACGCCTGAAGCTTTTCCAAACCTCTACTGGAGGTATGGCTTACTGGCCTGGTGGAAGCAGTCCGAATCACTGGTCATCCAGTTACGCAGGGCACTTCCTGCTGGAAGCCAAAGCATTAGGTTACTCCGTTCCTTCCAATCTCATCGACAATTGGGCGAAATTCCAGAAAAAGGTTGCCAGAATGTGGAGAGTGAATGAAAATGATTATGGATTTTATAACTACCGTAGTAATGAGTTAAGCCAGGCTTATCGTTTGTACACCCTTGCCCTGTATGGCCAACCTGAATTAGGAGCCATGAACAGGCTTCGGGAATCTGATAATTTGAGTTTACAGGCTCGCTGGAGGCTGGCAGCAGCTTACGCCCTCAGCGGTAAACAAAATATCGCCAGACAATTGATCAATAACGCAAGTATTGAGGTGGAGGATTACCAGGAATTATCCTACACTTTTGGTTCCGGCGTACGAGACAGGGCCATGATCCTCGAGACCCTTGTTTTACTGGAGGAAAAAGAAAAAGCAGCCCAGGTGGTTCGATATTTGTCAGAGGAGCTGAGCAGTTCCCGTTGGCATAGCACCCAAACTATCTCTTTTTCACTTCTGGCCATTGGAAAATATGTAGGAGGCGCGGACATTCCGAAAAAACTTGATTTTGCTTGCAAGATCGGAAACGGGCAAATGACCAATACCGGCAGTAAGAGTCCTTTAATGCAAGTTGCCTTGAAAGTTGACCAGGGTGACCACAGCATTGAGGTACAGAATCCGAATAGTTCTCCATTGTTTGCCAGAGTCATCCTCAGCGGACAACCACTTGCCGGCCAGGAGGAGGCTTCCTCCAAAGACCTGAAAATTGCCGTCAACTATCAAGATATGGACGGGAATTCCATTTCCCCTGAAGATATTCCACAGGGTACTGACTTCATTGCAGAGGTCAGGGTCAGTCATCCGGACAGCCGCCCTATTCATTTTGATGAATTGGCACTTAGCCAGGTATTCCCTTCCGGCTGGGAAATTACCAATACAAGAATGGATGCAGTTCAGGCCTTTAACCCGGGAGATGCTGCAGATTATAAAGATTTCCGAGATGATCGGGTCAATACCTTTTTTGACATGCGAAGAGGAACCTCTAAAGTCTACAGGGTCCAGCTGAACGCAGCCTACCAGGGGAAATTTTACCTGCCGGCCGTTTCCTGTGAGGCGATGTACGATAATTCGATCAATGCCAACACTAAAGGCATGTGGGTTGTTGTGGGAGAGCCTAAGAGTATTTAATTGGTTGCTGGTTGCTGGTAAGAGAAATGCTATTTCTTTGAGAAATAGCATTTCTTCTTTTTTACAAAATCAAGTTATTATGCTACTTAATGATGAAACTATAAATAAGAAGATAGAGACTTTAAATCGTTGGAATTTCGTCGACAATGCTTTGGAAAAGGAATTCCAGTTTAAAGATTTCGTTGAAGCGTTTGGTTTTATGACCCAAGTAGCCTTTTGGGCTAAGAAGCTCAACCATCATCCTGATTGGAATAATGTTTACAATAGAGTAAAAATCCGTTTAAATACTCATGATGCCGGGGGTGTAACAGAAAAGGATTTCGAGCTTGCTGTCAAAATCGATGAAATAAACTGAACATTAAAGTCACTGAAATATCAGAAGGACTTAACTGGAGTATAACCAATTCGAACCTATGTTAATAATTCAATGAATTTCAAGATCAGGAACGATTTGACCTGTAAGAATTATATTGCATGTTGAGGGAAAAAGTAGACTTTCAAAAATTTACCGTATTCGCCGAATTCATTCGGCTCGTCGCACCGAATGAATTCGGTGGGTACGAAATCAAACAAAAAGATGTTGAGAAAATTGGCTATAGTCCAGATATGAATTTAATTACAATTGTCCTTGGATCCATTCCAGCGTGTATTCAAACACCTGTTGTTGCTCCGGTTCATTGTGGATCTCATGATATAATCCTTCCCATTTTTTGAAAGTCGCTCCCAATTTTCCAGCAAATTTTTCACTCGATTTAGCCCAGGTGATCTGATCATCTTCGCCATGCATAACGAGCAATGGCAACGGCAATTCCCCCTGATATGCATCGAGCCATTTTCCTCCATCCAAAAGATCCATTCCCATGATCGCCGAAACTTTGTTATGTACCAGGGGATCATTGATATATTTGGCAACCTCTTCGGGGTCTCTGGAAATATGATTTGGATCCAGCCCGTTTGGTTGAACAAAACCCGGATAAATATTTTTCATGAGTTTCCCAAGACCGACCAGAATGGCAGAAGGTTTGTTTTTGAGCACAATGGGCGGTGCGCTTGCAATAGCGGCTTTGATATCCGGCTTTCTTCTGAGGATATGATTGAGCACGAGGTTCGCTCCCAGGCTGTGCCCATATAAAAAAACGGGTATTCCGGTAAATTTTTGTTTTGATGTTTCCAGTAATGCATCCACATCATTCATCATGGCTTCAAAACCGGGACTATGCCCCCGACGGCCTGCAGTTTGTCCATGACCACGATGATCGAAACCGATCACAGCAATGTCATTGTTATTAAAAAAAGTTGCAAGATGGTCATACCGGCTGATATGTTCTCCCAGTCCATGAACCAATGCTATCACTGCTTTAGGTTCTTTCACTGACCATTCTACGGTAAAGAGCTCCTTTCCGTCAGAAGAGGTAATATTAAATGTGGTCATATTGATTAGTTTCTTTGGCCTTTAATATAAGGTATGACTCTGGCATCCGGGTAAAGTTCCAAAAGAAATAATTCCATAAAATCATTGGCTGCTTCCTGAGTTTCAAAGTCGCCGATAGAATATGCAAAGGTATTTTCGTCAAGCATTTCCTCAACGACATTTCCATGACGGAAAAAAATGATGTCATCATCAGGAAGGGGTTGATCTTTTACAGACAGTACTTCAATTTTATATCCGGTGTACTCTTCGGGAAGGTCGATAATGGCAAAATTATCATTTTGCATTAAAGGTTCCGGTTCAAAGAAAAACCTCTTTTCCTTTTTTTCATATGACTTTGGAACCAAAACATCTTTTTGATCCAAAATAATGATCTTTTTCTGTCCCTTTTCGAAGGAAGAAGCAAAATCGTCTTCAATATCTCCGGCAGAAAGGTGTATAACGGTATCTTTTTTAACAGTTGGAGCCTGTGCCTTTAATACCAATGGGAACAAAAAAATAATTGCAATTAAGAGTTGAAATGTTTTGTTCATAACGTAACTTTTCCGTACTTTTCTTTTTAATACACGCAATAGTTTTTCAGGTGAGATTTAACAAAAATACGAAATAAAATCTTTCCTGTCTACCTAAGGCATTTTTCATTAAACACATTAAAGTATCTATGAAAAATAAACGTCCTGCAGCAAATGATTATGCGCCGTTTTACGAACCTTATGTTAGTAAAATTGAAAGTGATGACATTCTGAGCACCTTAGAGAACACCCTGGAGGAAAACCTTGCTTTCTTAAAGGCAATTCCTGCAGAAAAATGGGACTTTAGTTATGCGGATGGAAAATGGACCATTAAAGAGATTCTGGTTCACCTTTTGGACGCCGAAAGAATTTTTGCTTCCAGAGCTATCCGGATTGCCCGTCACGACAGAACACCTTTACCAGGATTTGACCAGGACGCCTATGCACCATACATGGAAGCTAATAGCAGAAGCATTGATTCCATTTTGGAAGAATATGAAGCGGTAAGAAAATCTACCATAACCCTGTACAGGAATTTTAATGACAAAATGTGGTTCAGACACGGATTAGCCAGCGGAACCTCGGTGACCACCTTGGCTTTGGCGTATATCATCGCGGGTCATGAAGCACACCACTTCAAAGTTATGAGGGAGCGGTATTTGTAATGGATCTATCATAAATACTATTTTTTGGGATTAGACATACTATTTTTCCAAAAAATAGTATGTCTACGCAAAAAGTAACAAGATCATGAACACCTACAACAAAAACGAACGGAATACAGTCAAACGTGTTCCGAAAAGAGGCCATTACGACAAAAAAACCGTGTACGAGGTTTTAGATGCCGGATTTGTATGCCAGGTAGCCTTTGTCATTGACGGTCAACCTTTTATCATCCCTACAATTTACGGAAGAAGCGGGGACACCCTTTATCTACATGGTTCTGTCAAAAGCAGAATGATGACGAGTTTGGAAGAAGGGATTCCTGTTTGTATCAATGTTACCTTCACTGATGGTATTGTATTGGCCCGAAGTGCTTTCCATCATTCTTTGAATTACCGGTCTGTAACCGTTTTCGGGAAGGCAAAACCGATATCAACCGAACAGAAAAATGTTGCCTTTAAAGTCATATCTGATCAGATTCTTAAAGGAAGATGGGAAGAAGCCAGGCAACCTACCCAAAAAGAAATGGATGTAACCTCCGTATTGGCTGTAGAAATCGAAGATGCAGCAGCCAAGATCAGAACCGGTCCTCCAGCGGATGATAAAGCTGACCTGGATTTACCAATTTGGGGAGGTGTGGTTCCAATGACCACAGTATACGGCACCCCAATCCCGGATGACCACAATCCAGCAGACAGGTCTTTACCGGATAGTGTGAAACATATTATTTAATCAGAATCCACCGTTATTAATTCGTGATTTCCTTTTTTTCTGCAAATACTCCATGATGTCATTGAAGAAAGTACTGTTCATTTTATTGATTCCCACCATATGGTTTGGTGCCTGTACACCACAGGTTGAAAGTTTTTTTTACACTCAGGAGCAATTTGCTTCACAGGTACCTGAATCCTATGATGGTAAAAAAACATACCGTATGCGGAAAGCTATTTGCAGAGATCAGGCAAATTACATCCCTGACACCAACCGAATGGCTGAATTCCCCATGCGATATGTGCGGGTAAATTTTCACTGGATGAATACTACGGATGCTGCCTTTTCTCTTGAAAACGGTAAGCCTTTCGATGAAAAAAAAGCCATCGAGTATACCGAAGGGTTCCTTCATGCCTGTAATTACGATCTCATTAAAAACCGGAAATTATGGCTACCCCACAACAATGACATCCCGGTCCTGCCCATTAATTATCGACTTGTCCTTTCCGGCAGACCTGATAATCCGGAGGATGATGGTATTTATTTCCACTATGATGATGAACTGTACTATTATGTTGACCGGGGCAAAAACTCCAACCAATTTGACAGAAAAGTATTTAAAAAATATGCAGTCCAACCGGATACGGTTCTTAATATATTTGTCTTACCTCATCACCCTGACAGTGTGGCCTCCCCTACTTACCCTGTAAATCGGGTAGGCATTGCTTTGGGAACCTATGTGAAAGTCAGTGGAATTTATGGCAAAAAGGGAAGCTTCTGGGATTACCGGGGTTTGATCAATCATGAAATCGGCCATGTTTTCAGCCTGATGCATACCTGGAAATACAACGATGGTTGCGATGATACCGTACGCCACCCCGGCGATTGTTACAGCCCTAATTCCAGACCAGGTTGTGATACCCTGACCTCCAATAATATGATGGATTACGGATACCTGCAACATGCCCTTTCTCCCTGCCAGATCGGCAAAGTCCATAAAACTATGTCCAATTACACTTCCCCAAAGCGTAAACTCCTGGAGCCCGTTTGGTGTCAACTAAAAGAGGACAGTACCATCGTCATCCGGGACAGCATCGATTGGAAATGTGACAAAGATGTGGAAGGACATATCATTATTGAACCTGATGCACAACTCACCCTTCACTGCCGGCTGGCAATGCCTTCGGGTGCAAAAATCGTCGTCAAACCTGGGGCTAAACTCATTTTGAATGATTGCTGGTTACACAACGATTGCGGAGAAGAATGGCAAGGTATTGAAATTCAGCAAGTTCGGGACAAAAAAGGAGAGGTAATCAGCCGGGGTAATACAATCATAGAAAATGTGGCCAATGGAGGCTGGGTGTCTGGATGATGTACATGAACCCACTATTATAGTTTCCTAAACCAACCCTGTACGAACGAGGCTGTACCTTTTAATGCGAAGATTTAATCCACTCCACTCGGCGACATTCCAAAATGATCCTTATAACATTTTGAAAAATAAGCCAGACTGCTGAATCCCACCATAAAAGCAACCTCAGAGGCATTTCCTGCTCTTTTTTCCAGCAGTTCTTTAGCCCTGACAAGGCGCATTGTCCTGATGATTTGGTTAGGGGAATTCCCTGTCATAGCTTTTAATTTTCGATGTAACTGGCTTCTGCTCATGCCTACCGCCTTGCCCAGGTCTTCAACGCTAAAAGTTTCATCATCCAGAAATTCCTCAACAGTTGATTTGACATTTACCAAAAAGACTTCGTCAACAGAACTTACATCCACAGATCCCGGGGTAAATGAAAAATGCTTGCCAAAGGATTTCTGTAATCTTTTCCGCTGTTGAATCAGATTTTCAATACGGACTTGTAATTCAGTGGCATCAAAGGGTTTAATCAAATAATCATCCGCTCCGGTTTGAAGCCCTTCAAGTTTATCTTCCCGCTCAGCTTTTGCCGTCAAAAGAATTACCGGAATATGACTTGTTTTATCATTCTGCTTTAATTGCTGACAAAGTTCCAGCCCATCCAGATCAGGCATCATCACATCCGACACAATTAAATCGGGAGTCCTCTCCAAAGCTATCTCCAATCCCTTTCTGCCATTTTCAGCCTCGAGTATAAAATACTCCGGCTCTAATTGCTCCTTAACGTAGGTTCTGACATCCTCATTATCTTCTACCACCAATAATACAGGAGCCCCTTCCGCCTGGTAATCACCAGCCACCACCTGGAGCTTTTCATTATTTCCTGAAGACGCAACCACCGTCTTTTCCAACTTCATTTCCTTTCTATCAATGTTTATCTCTGCTAAAGGAATCTCCACGGTAAAAGAAGTGCCAATTCCTTCTTTACTGTCAACTTTAATCACTCCTCCGTGTAAGTCGATCAATTCCTTTGTTAGTGCCAACCCGACACCGGAACTTGCCTGGAGATCGCTACTTTTGGTAGCCTGGAAAAATCGTTCAAAAATATAAGGTAGTTGATCTTTTGGGATTCCTATTCCGGAGTCTTTTATTTTCAGCTTTACAATCCCTTGTTTTACTCCGGTCGATTCCAGTTCCATTGAAAAATAAACCTGTCCGCCTTCCCCGGTAAATTTGAATGCATTAGAAAGAAGGTTGGTAATAATTTTTTCAAACTTATCTTTATCAAAACTGGTTATTATGGTGGCTTTGGGCACATTCACCTCAAAATTAATTTCCTGCCGTTCCGCTAAAGACTCAAACGAATAGGCCATTGCCTTTACGGTTTTTACAATATCACCAGGTTCCGGTTGTAATCTCATCCGGCCGCTTTCCAGTTTCGCAAGATCGAGCAACTGATTCACCAGGTTCATTAAACGCTCCCCGTTTCGAACCATAATATCAAGATACTTTTGAGAGTTCCCCTTAAATGTGCCATGTTTCATTTGTCTTAATGGTCCAAGGATAAGAGTAAGGGGAGTTCTGAACTCATGGCTAATATTGGCAAAAAAATTGGATTTTATCCTGTCAAGTTCTCTAAGCTTCTCGGCCTCATTCCTCTCCAATTTAAGGTCCATTTCTGTCTGCTGTCTTCTCAGTCTTGAACGATATCTAAGCAGTAAAAATATACCTGTCAACAATAACACAATAACAATTCCGCCAAATAGTATCCTGCTTTTTAACAGAGATTCCCGTTCCAAATCATATTGTTTTTTGGCCAGTTCGGTCTCCTTTTTTTGAGTTTGGTACCGAACATTCAACTCCTGGATAGTAGTCTCATTCACCTGAGCATTTAGGCTATCCCCATATTCCTGGGACTCCTGCAGTTTTTCAAAGGCTTTTTTATAGTCTTTCAGGTTTTTAAAGATAGTGGCATAGGTATAGGCCACATTTTCCTTAAGATCAAGTGCCCTCGTTTTTTCAACATTTGGGATAGACATATCCAGGTAGGAAAGGGCTTTTTGGTGATTACCGGCAAAATCGACAGCAGTGGCCAGGTTGACATACAACGTTATGAGGTAATCATTATAGGGTGAATCCTTTAATATCTCAAGAGCTTTGAGATAATAGGTTTCTGATGAATCATATTGCTCCAACGCCCTGTAAGTATATCCCCGGTTAATATACTGAATAGCTTCACTAATGTGGTCTTCATATTTTTTGGAGACCTCAATAGCCAAATCCGTATAATAAAAAACAGAATCATACATCTGCAGGTTGTCAAAGACATTGGCCAGATTGGAGTAACTGTAATAGAGCCTGTCCTCGGTGCTATGTATTTTTCGGATCTCATACCCTTTTCGGTAATAATCAAGGGCTTCCTCATTCCTGTCCTGCTCCATCAAAACGGTTCCTATATCATTGTAAACGGAACCTACATTGTCCCATGATTCATTGTTTTCATAAATTTCAAGTGCATTAAAATACGCTTCCATTGCTCTATCAGAATATCCCCAGTCGTTATATTCCTGTCCTAACTGCTGAAGTACCATGGCAGCGATAACAGTATCTCCCAATTCCAGTTGAATTTCATAATGCCTTTCATGGGCCTTGATGGCCAACTCATATTCACTTTTATTATGGTAAGCCTTCGACTTTAATTCCTGAGCAAAGGCCTCGCCTTTTAAAAAATCAATCTTCTTGGAAGATTTGATAATAAGATCCGAATGATAAAGAGAGGTGTCGGGATAATCAATGACCATTGCCCTTGCAAAGTAAAATTGTTTTCGTATGAATTGTTCCGGGTCTTCCTGCTGTTGATATACAGTTCTGAGACTATCAAAATAGGGTGTTTGTGCTAAAACAGGAATGTTCACCAATAAGAGCAAACAATATAAAATTTGCCTTTTCATAAAGTTTCAGACCATTAGTTTTAAATAAAGATGTTCTAAAAATACTATTTTTTAGGAAAAGTCCTTAATTCAAAAATGATCTAAAACTGACAAAAGGCTACCGCCATGAGGCCTCACCTTTTGTCTGAAAACAACCAAGTAGTTGTTTGATCTAATCAATATATTGATGATACGTTGCCCGGTAACCGAGTATTTTTGCCAAAGGCGCCAGGAAGAAAAATAACACTCTTTGTATCCAAACGGAGGGTTGGCAATCCTAAAAACGTTCTGGAACTTATTGACCAGCAGCGCAGTCTGAAATAGAGACGGTACTCCATCCTTATTGGTTTTACCATCATTTGCCAGGCCTGTTGCTGTCTCCAATAAATATTCAGTGTCCATGGCCGGCCGTACTTTCCAGTTTACTACCGTTTCAAATGCTGAGGCATTCCACATAGAATGCACCCTGTTTCTGGGGATATGAAGTTTTTCCCCGGAGTTTAATTTAATTACCCGACCGTCAATTCTTACATTAACCTCCCCGGAAACCACTTGAAAAAATTCCTCCTGAAATGGATGATAGTGGGGCTTTGGTTCTTTGGAATGTGGCTGATAAGTTGATTCCATTTCGAGAAGCTCTCCATTGGATTCAATGCCGGTTTGAATAAACAAAATATCCTGTCCGGTCACGGAATTACTTATTTTTTTTCCTTTATATGCCATAATCTGAATAAAATTAATAAATCAGGTACACCCCTGGACTACTCCCTTTATCAGGCTTCATTTTTTAACATTAGCTTCCGTCAAGGCAGACACAT
>QQUB01000322.1 GCA_008501835.1 Bacteroidota bacterium | reverse complement strand
GCAATGCCAGTTGGGAGGATCTGTTTGAAATGCGGATGTTCTCCAGTTACATCATGAAAGAATCCAACGTCCACGACCGCCGTTTGAGTGGTTACCTCTCCGGACGAGATTTGTTATTGGAATCCCGTTTGATCGAACAGGAACTCTTCAACCGGGAACAGGATGTATGGTCGAAGTAAAAGGGCACAAGGACACAAGGAACAAGGGCATAAGGACACAAGGAACAGGGACACAAGGTATCCATCCAGATATTCAAGCATTCAGGTATTTTCCTTTTGTCCTTAATTCCTTTTGTCCTTATTTCCTTATGTCCTTGTTCCCTTAAAAATTAACTACGCGGTTTCTGCGCCTTTCTGCCTACGGGCGGAGGGGCGTTTTGTTTTGGGTTTCACAACAAAGCCTAAACATGCGTACAGAATTATATATTGAATTCAGCTATTGGTGTTAGTGAATTTAGAACATTAGTGTTATTTTTTGAAATATGTTATTTTATTTGAAGTGTTTTAACAAATGTGAAAAATATTTATTTACATTAGCTCCCACATACCAGAACTCACCATAACCCCCCGCTCTCAGTTAAAGGAATTTATATCACTATTAAAATTGGACTTAAGTATGAAAAGACGAATGAAGTTTATTTCAGCGGTGGTGCTGTCTTCACTGTTCATTCTGGTTGCTTGTGAAAAAGCTAACTTGTTTACGGATGAGATTATTGATATACAGGAAGAAACAGCACATCTTTACACCTATTCAAGTGACGTGATCCCTGGTAGTTATGTGGTTGTTTTCAAGAATGACTTTATTGACCAGGAAATGTCTTCCCGTTCTGTTGCAGATACCTACGAAGGCCGTGTGGCAGCTGTTAGGGATGTAACAGAGAAGGTATTGGAGGAAAACCAGGTAGAAAAAGAAAGAATCACCTATGCCTATGGTACAGCGATAAAAGGATTTGCTGCTAACCTGAATGACGACCAGGTTGAATCTCTTCGTCGTGACAATAGAATTAAATACATCGAGCAGGATCAGATCATTACCGTAAGCATGGGCGGCCCTCCGGGTGGCGGTGGCGGTGGTGACCCTACCCAATCAACTCCATGGGGAATTACTCGTGTAGGCGGATCAGCTGATGGTACCAATGCAGGAACAGCATGGATCATCGACTCAGGTATCGATATGGATCACCCTGACCTCAATGTAGATGCAGGTAGAAGTGTTTCTTTCCTTTCAGGAGGTGGCGGTAACACGGAACCAGAAGATAAGAACGGACATGGAACACACGTAGCTGGGACCGTTGCAGCTATAGATAATGGAATCGGAGTTGTTGGTGTAGCAGCCGGAGCTACCGTTGTTGCAGTTAGGGTTTTGGACAGAAGAGGTAGTGGTTCTACTTCAGGCGTAATTGCGGGAGTTGATTATGTTGGCGCAAATGCTTCTAATGGAGATGCTGCCAATATGAGTTTAGGGGGAGGATATTATGGCGCTCTGAATGATGCTGTGATAGCCGCTTCGAGTGCTTGTCCTTTTGTACTTGCTGCAGGAAACGAATCTACAAATGCAGAAACCAGGTCTCCGGCAAGTGCCAATGGTAATAATATTTACACTATTTCAGCGATGGATAGTAATGATAACTGGGCATCCTTCTCTAATTATGGTAGTCCTGTAGATTACTGTGCTCCTGGAGTAAGTGTGTTGTCAACTTATAAGGATGGTGGCTATGCAACTTCAAATGGAACTTCCATGGCTGCACCTCACGTTTGTGGAATTGTACTGTTGGGCAATGTGTCTTCAGATGGTACAGTTAATGGTGACCCGGATGGAGATCCTGATCCAATTGCGCACCGTTAATTTTCGGAATTTATCCAAGTAATTTCCATATCAGGGGAAGCAGGTGTCTGTTTCCCCTGATTTATTTTAAATTTACTGTATTCAAAAAATAAAACCACCGGCTTTAATGAAATCCTTTCGATCTTATCTGTATTTACTCTCTTTCCTGGAAGGGGCATCCGTAATGATCTGTGAATTGATCGGTGCCAAAATGCTGGCACCGTATTTCGGAACTTCACTGTATATCTGGGCGGCAGCCCTGGCGCTGACATTAGGCGGTCTGATGACCGGATACTTTTTTGGGGGAATTCTTTCCAGAAAATATCCAAATGAACCGAGGCTGCTTTATTGGATACTTGTGATTGCCGCATTTGCCCTTGTACTTATGCCCTTTACAAGCTCCTGGATCATGCAGGCCACTATTGGGTTCAGTCTCCAGGTTGGAGCTATTATTTCCCTGATCATATTCATGTTTCCGCCATTGGTTTTCATGGGAATGGTGTCCCCTGTGATCATAAACTTATTGACAAGCGATGCTACCCGAGCCGGGAACAGTGCCGGAAATGTATATGCTATTTCTACTCTGGGAGGAATTATTTTCACCTTCCTGATGGGATTTTATATCATTCCCGAATTTGGGATTTCCAATCCGGCAATTATTTCCGGAATACTATTGGCCATCTTACCCGTTATTTCTCTCTTTAAATTGAAACAGCGGGTTGCCCTTTTTCTTTTGCTTGCATTTATGACCCTGGGAGCATGGAAAATCAGTTCGAAAGAACAATATCCTCCTGATTATAATGTGATTTACCAATCTGAGGGTATCCTTGGCCAGTTAAAAGTAGTGGATCATCCTTCCTATGGTTTTACCGATGATAATCGTATGGGAAGAGGACTGATCGTCAATAATACCCTTCAGACCTTTGTGGGGCTTGATAATGACCGGCAGTATAGTATTTGGAGCTGGGCCCATTATTTTCCTACAGCAGCGAGTATTTTTCCGGAAGGCAGTAAAGTACTGGTGCTGGGGCTTGGCGGGGGTACGCTTGTGAAACAATTTACCAGGTTGGGATTTGACATAGATGCAGTAGAAATCGATAAGCGGGTATGGGATGTGTCTGTTGAATATTTTAATGTTGACCCAAATATTAATATCGTTATTGATGATGCCAGGCATTACATAAAAACCTGTGGTAAAAAATATGATATTGTGGTTTTTGATACTTTCCTGAGTGAATCTGTTCCTGAACATTTGCTTACCCTTGAAGGGTTTGAGGATACAAGAAAGATCCTTAACCCGGAAGGAATGGTTATGATTAATTTTTACGGATTTATCAAAGGTAAAACCGGAAGAGCTGCCCGGGCTGTTCTAAAAACCCTGAATGAATCAGAATTTATCACCGAAGTTATGGCCACCCCTGGAACGGAAGATACCAGAAACCTGATCTTTATTGCCAGCGATAAGGAACAGGACTTTACCCTGATCGATTATGAAGAACCCAATTTTCCGAGAATAACTGATCTCTATACCCATTTTCTGGATCAAAATTTTATAGACCTTTCAGATGTTGAACCATTAACTGATGCCCGGCCGGTGCTGTCTAAGATGTATGCAAGAGCATCAATGCGGTGGAAAAGAAGTTATAATGATTATTACAACCGTTATTTCTTTCAAAAAGAAGGAGAAAAGGACAGATAATAATTGAAAATCATATAGATAGAACAGATTAGCACGTTAGATACTTATAAATTTCACACAAAACTTTAAACTATGAAAAAGATTCTTTTCGCATTGTCCATCCTGGCAATGTTTGCCGTAAGTTGCTCTGGCGGAGCAGAAGCCAAAGAGCAGGAAGAGGCCCTCAAAGCAGAGATCATGGAACTTGATTCCCTTTCAACGGACCTTGATGCTACCATCGGTGAGATAGAAAGCGCAGAGGCCGATCTCGATGCTGCCTTAAATGAGCTTGATCTCGATGAAGAGGAATAAAAGGCCTCTTGTTTCACCAATTTTATCAAACTAAAAAAAGAAATGTCATGAATTTTAAAAAACTTATGATCATGTTGTTTGCAGGACTGATAATGATGGCTATGAGTCTGCCAGCAACTGCCCAGCAGGGTAAGGAAAAAGGAAAAGAGAAGAAGGAACAAATGCAGAAGAAAGGCAAAGAGCAAAAGGAAAAAGCCAAGGAGATGAAGGAAAAGGGGAAAGAGATGAAAGAAGAAAAAGCGAAGGCAAAAGCCGGTAAGGAAGATGAAGGAGAAGTAGAAGAGACAGAAGTTGAAGATGGAGATGACGGTCATGAAATGGATGCTGATGAAGGAGAAGGCAAAGAAAAAGAGAAAAAAGAAAAGAAGGAAAAGGAAAACAAAGGCAAAGGCTACGGAAAAGATAAGCAGGGTTTGGAAGGCAAAGAGTTTGGCCAGGCACGTGCAGAGGAAGCCAGAAAGAAACATGAAGAAAAGAAAGCCAAGGCAGCTGAAGCAAAACTGAAAGGTCAGGAAAAAGCGGTTGCTGCTCGTGAAAAGATCAAGGCGGCTCGTGAAAAACTGGAAAAAGCTAAAGCAGAGAAAAAGGTCACAGACGAGGAATATGCAGAGAAAAAAGCAAAGATCGATACAGCCGAGGCGAAGGTGAAGGAACTCGAAGAAAAACTCGCCAAGGTTCCGGAGAAAAAACCTGAGGGCGGTAAGGAATAATATTCAGGAAAATATGATCTGTTAAAAAAGAGCCCCAGGGCCTCCGAGGTTTCGAAAACCCCGGAGGCCCTGGGGCTCTTTTTTTTATGCCAGGTCCGCAAGGTTCCGCTGGAAAGCGGACGGATATCCACCGTTGTTGATGGTCTTCCTTAGTTTCATGGCTTCTGATTTTGTAGCAAAAGCCCCAACGACAACTTTATAGACCGTCCGTCCATTCAGCTCATTGATATTCACGATAACTTCCTCTCCGAACTTTTTCTGCAATTTTTCCACCTGGATCAAAACATTGCCATATTCATAAAAGGCACCGATCTGAACACCCCAGCCCTTAGGTTCCTGTTTGCGTACATCAAACCTGAACAAACCTCGACCGCTGGTCACAGGTTCGTCAACTTCTGTTACCGGCGGAGCTACACTTTCTTTAAGGCGCAAAGCTTCGGCAACCGCTTTATCAGCATTTACCCGGCCATAGCCGTATTTGGTTGAATGTCCATTGGAATATTCCCAGGAGGGTCCGATTTTATCGGCTGTTTTTTGCAAAATGTCCTTCACCTGTTTAGCAGTCAGATCCGGGTTGGCAGATAACATCAGGGCACAAACTCCCGCAACCAGCGGGGTTGCGCTTGAAGTGCCGCCAAAATGCTTGTATCTATCCCCACGAGACCGCCCGTCTGTCCAGTATTTGAAATTCCCTACTTCGCCGGACCAGCCATTGTCCCACCAGGCACGGGCAGCAATAATGGGCCAGTCGCCGTTGGATGGTGCGCAAACCGAAACTTCTTTTCCACGATTTGAATAATAAGCATGTCTGTCCTTGCTGGTACTGGCAGCCACAGCGATCACATCAGGATGAGCTGCATAAAAGTTGACATAATCGAGGTTGTCATTACCTACAGCATATAAAATGATGCATCCTTTTCCTTTCCGGCCCTTGCGGGCAGCTTTGGCAATCGCTTCTTCTTTTAGTGAATTCAGTTGAAACCGGGAATCTGTCGTTCCCCAACTGCAACTGATGATATCCGCTCCGTTATCAATGCAATAGTCGAACATTCTCTCCGTATCGCGGATATCAAAGGATGTTCCGTTGATAGGCATAAATTTGGCACTTGGTGCAGCACCCACTATTCCGTTTCCATTATTGGCGGCAATGGCCACACTCGCACAGGGAGTACCATGGGAATAACCCTGGTTTTGAGGCAGATTCGAGGACCTGCTGTGAATATCAAAGGGTTTGAATATTTTGGCCGAGAGGTCCGGATGGGATTTGTCGAAACCATTATCAATTACGGCTACTACGACTTTTTTACTTCCGGTGCTGGAAAGTCGTTTCCAGGCATCCACGATTTTAGCATCTGCACCTTTTTCAAGTCTATAGGTCACATCAGGCAAATCACCGTCATTTTTCAGGTGCCACTGATGAGGTATCAGGTGATCCTCGGGAGGGGTGAAATATTCATCCAGCGGGATGTCGATATCAGGCTCAGCTACTTCGATCAGAGAAATGTTCTGAAGTGCGCTGGCTACCTTTAAAGGGTTTGGAGAAGAGGGCGTAACCTTGGCAATGATACGCAGTTCATTCCGTCGCTCAACAAGTTCCAGGCTAAATTCCTCCAGGACAACCGACTGTTCTTCCTCGCTTACTCCATCGTGGAATTCGATGAAAATCTCACCTGTAGCAATGACAGGTTTGTTACTTCCTTCTGCAAAATACACGTGGGTTCCAACCTCCACAACATCTTCCTGACGCACTTCGTCGAGTTTGGTATCTACGTTACTATCTTCTGTTTTTAAGGAAACTACATTAAAGCCTCCAAGGCTTGGGAGTACTTGTTTTTCGACAAACTTCTGGTCTTTTGTTTCAACGGACTCCTGGGTTTTGAGTCCTACAAGGCTTTTACTTTTTTCGAGGTGGAGTTGTCCTTTTCCACACTTCACAGTTATCTTACTCATGAGGATGGGTTTGGGTGGTTGATGAATAAAAATTTGGGGCATTCCTTATCGGAAGGGTCGATTGATTTGGAATATATTTTACTTCATTATTCAATATCCTGTCCAAAATGTCAAAGCTAACCAAATAACGAACCTGCCTTCCGTTCCGCAGCAGGCAAGGTATGGAATACTGAATATCCAATTTCGATTTTCTATCTCAAAAATCAATCAACCTTACCGCCTTTTCCAAAGATAACAATTTATCGGGAAATTTATGAAACCAATTAATCCACCTTATTGTCAATAAACTCGTAATCTTCATTGACAAAATTGATGCTGAGACTGGATGCTTTAAACTTAATTTTCTTGTCGGATAGGAATTCGTAAGTATAGATATCAGGATGCAGGGCCCCTCTTTTTAACTCGTAATATTTATCTTCTTTGATCCACCAGGTTCCGGATTCGGTTGTTTGTTTTCTTTCTCCCTGTTGGTCTAAAATGAATTCCATTTTAAAAGTCCCGTCATCGTTTCTCTCCACATTCCAGTATTTGGAAAGGTCAGCCTCCTGGTTACCTTCTTCAGAACCTGCCCAGGTCCCAACCATGGTAATATCAATAAATTTCCCATTGGGAAGTTCTTTTATATTGCTTTCTTCACCGCAAGAAACCAAACAAAAAAATAAGGGTGCCAAAAAAAAGATATTAATAATTTTCACGGTAGAATTCTTTAGTTTTGAAAATTCTCATAGGAACTGAGAAACATTTTTATCTAAATTACATATAAATATATATAGAAATCCAGGATTCGGTAACTTTTTGAGGTCTGCCTTTGCAGATAAGCACCTGATCCGTATGCTCTCAATGGCAAAATAATACGTTATCCCCCTTTTACAGTATAGATTAAAATCAGAACCTATTTTGAATAATGACTATCAAAATAAATAGCAGTGGTTGGTCAAAATGGATTTTTTTGTTCATCCTGATAGAAATTTGTATTTTGAGTTTTCTACTTTTTAAAGATTTTATTTTCAAAAAATCTCTTCAAATACAATTTGCGGGAGAAAATTCCAATTGGATCTTCAAATACCCTGGGCTGGATAATCAATTTGGAAGTGAGGATGATGTTATAATTTATAAGGTTGAGGATTTGCATTTACCGGAAAAAACCAAGGTGTCAATGGTCCTTACCAGTTATGACAAACTTTATTGTCTGAAAATCCCTGAATTGGAACAAACCGAAGTTGCTGTTCCCAACATGGAATTTAAACTGAGTTTTGATACTCGAAAAAGAAAACAACTCTCTTTGATTGCTGGAGATATGTGCGGACCTGATCAAAGTTCTCTCAACAGGGCCATCATTATTGAAGATGAGGAAAAGTATGAAAAATGGCTTAGGACTAAAAGTGAATAATATCGATACAACTTATACAAGAACAATTTTTTAATCATGCAAAAGAGAAATATACTTTTATTGGGAATAGCCCTGGTACTTGCAATAATAATTGCGGTACTCGTAATTCCAAGATTAGACTCACCGAAAGAAACCGATGTCAAAACTTCAGAAGAAACCGAGCAGGTAGCTGATTACGTTCCTCCTTTGGAGTTTTCTTTGCTGCCGGAATTCAGTTTTTCCAATTTGGCGGATCAACCCTATGGGTCTGGGGAGTTGAAAAACACCGTCTGGCTCGCGAATTTCATTTTTGAAGGGGAGGACGATAGTGATTACAGTATTTTGGATGGTATGCATGAAATGGCCAATGACCTCCAAAGTTTCGTGACGTGGAATGATATTTCATTGGTGAGTTTGGGAACCAGCGAAGCCTTCAGTTCCCTTGATTTATCAAAATATCAGGAAAAGTCCTCAACACCCTGGGTCTTTCTGAAAGGAACACAGGATGAAATCATTTCTTTAGGAAATGAAGGGTTTAAATTCGGAATCAAGAAGGAAGGGACTTCTATAATACATCCGCATAAAATTGCTCTTATTGACCGGAATATGATCTTGAGAGGATATTACGATCCTACCAATCCTGAAGAGGTGAAATATTTAATGGAGGATATCCGGTATGTGTTGAGGAAACATCCGCATAAAATTGCCGTTCCTGAAGACGTTATTAACCCGGGATGGCTCGATGAAAGACAGGCAGATCAGATATCAGCCCTGAAAAACTCAGGTGTTTTTCATGATTTCTCTTTTGAGGATCGGCTTGAGGAAAGCAATATCACCTGGAGGCACCAGATAGTCGATGATTCGGGGATTAATTATAAAGCCTGTCATTATGATCATGGCAATGGTGTTGTGGTAGCCGATGTCAATGGGGACAACCTTCTGGACATTTTCTTTTTGACTCAACTTGGGTCAAATCAGTTGTGGCAGAATACGGGCGACGGTAAATTTGAAAACATCACAGACCTTTCACCGGATTTGGAGATTCGGGATGCGGTATCTGTTGCGGCGTCTTTTGCAGATATTGATAATGATGGTGATCCGGACTTGTTTGTCACTACTGTTTTGGAAGGCAACAGATTATTTGAAAACAATGGTGATGGCACTTTTAAGGATATAACAGCCGCTTCAGGTCTGGGTTATAAAGGACACTCATCAGGTACTAGTTTCTTCGATTTTAATAATGATGGATTACTGGATTTGTTCGTTTCCAATGTGGGGATTTATACTACGGGAAAAATCGTGGATCAGATAACGGATCATCCTGACAATCCATTACAGAACGGTACCTTTAAATTTCATGAAGCCTTTAGTGATGCATTTGCCGGGCATATTAAACCTGAAAGAACCGAGCAAAGTATTTTATATCGAAATGAAGGCGGCAACCGGTTTACTGATGTCAGTGAAGAAATGAAGTTGGTGGATAAAAGCTGGACGGGCGATACCAGTCCATGTGATTTGAATAAAGATGGATGGATGGATCTTTATGTCACCAATATGCAGGGTGATGACCACTATTATGAAAACCAAAAAGGGGAATATTTCACCGAAAAAACCAAAGAAATATTTCCTAATACTCCATGGGGGGCAATGGGTATTGCCATTTTTGATTTTGAGAATGACCAGAACATGGACATATTCCTGACAGATATGCATTCAGATATGGGGAATACCTATGATTTGCATGAAGAAAAAATGAAAAAAACAGCAGATTATTCGGAGGCATTATTGGCCAATTCTAGTCCGCATTTTGGCAATGCTTTTTTCAAAAATTCCGGAAATGGGACCTTTACGGAAATTTCAGACGTAATTGGCGCTGAGAACCTTTGGCCATGGGGACTTAGTTCCGGTGATTTAAACGGAGATGGTTATGAGGATGCCTTTTTGGCCTCAAGTATGAATTATCCATATCGTTATGGTGCCAATTCATTGCTCCTGAACGAAGGAGGACAAAAGTTTTTGGATAGTGAGTTTGTTGTGGGGGTTGAACCCAGAAAAAACAAGGAAACAGCTTCCTGGTGGTATAATCAGGATACTTTAGTCACTGTTGGAGATAGTCAGGTGAAGCGGGAAGTGTGGGGTGCACTGGGCAGTCGTTCTTCAGTCATTTTTGATATAGAAAATGACGGTGACCTGGATATAGTTACATCGGAATTTAATAACCCTCCTTTGGTTTTAGTAAGTAATTTGAGTGAGCAAAAGACCGACCTTAATTATTTAAAAATCAGCCTGGAGGGCACTGCCTCAAATAAAGATGGATTAGGAGCCATTATAAAAATTAAGGCTGGTAATGATTATTTCACAAAAATGTACAACGGAAAAAGCGGATATCTTTCTCAAAGTTTATACCCTGTATATTTTGGTTTGGGGGATCATAAAGAAGTTGAATTTATTGAGATCAAATGGCCTTCAGGCAAAACTCAAACCATTCGCGAGAATATTTCCATAAACAGTGAAATGAAAATAGTGGAAGAATAGAACGGTCAGAAGGGGCTTTTTAAATTATTTTAAAGCCCCTAATTCCTCTTCCATCCCCATTAGTATTTTCAGGGAACTCTCAAAGGTTTCATCCATAGCGGCAGAATTGTCCATGCCTGCATAAAGGGCTATTTCGCAATTTTTGATCACTTTCATAAAATCGGAAATCAGATTTTCGTTCACATCGAGAGACGAGAGCTTTTGCTGCAGATTATCCTTGGTAAGTTCAGAAAACGGAATTTGCAGCTTGTCGCAAACATAACCAAACATAGCCCTGGAAATCTCATCGTAAAAAGGTCCTGTTTTTTCGGCCTCTTTGAGCCTGCCAGCTTCTTCAAGGCGTTTGAGGGCCAGTTTTCTGGCACGTTTTCTTTTGATGTCCAACGGATCGATATTCGCATTTTTGTCTTCGATGCGCTTCAGAACATATGCTCCGATAAAAGCTACGAAAGGTAATCCGGCCAGAATCCAGAAAAGTACAGAGCCAAAAAAGGCCTGTTTGTTTTTATCAAGGGTAGCAGCACTATGGATGGGTAATATATCCTTGACTTCCTGTTTGATTTCCGGAATGGTGATGTTTTTATTAATATTTCTTCCCTGGGTAACATTTAAAGCATAAGTGTTATCCGACAGGTTTACATACTTCGCACTGTCTACATCAAAATAACTAAATGATGGAGTTATTTCGTACAAGCCCGGAGCGTTGGGGACAAAGAGGTATTCAAAAGTTTTTTCATTCAACATCAACCCGTCCGGGCCCATGATGCTGTTTTCTCTGACCAGGTTGGGATCATAAATTTCGAACCCTTCTGGTAAAGCCAAAGCCGGGGCATGGATTCTTTTTATATCTCCGGTTCCCGTGATGGTCATTCGCAAGGTCGCTGCATCGTCTGTGGTAAGGCTGGATTTGTCTAATTGGGTTCTCATTTGAAAATTACCAACACATCCGTTGAAATTTTCTGGCGCATCCTCCGGCAGAGGTTTAATGACCAGGTCTACAGGTTCAGAACTCTCGGATTCATATACGACATTGCGTCGAAAAAAGCCACTTTGACCTTTTACAATACTTAACTGCAGGATAAATGGATCAATAGTGAAGGTGCCAGTCCTTTGTGGAAAAAGGATCATTTTTTTGATGATCCGGCTTTCGTATTGTACTCCATCGATGATCTCACGGATATTCCTAAGATCAGTGTTCCTAACATTTTGCGCAAAGAAAGCATTGTATTCGGATTCATCCAGGATGGAAATGTTGGCGATCTGGGTATTGGAGAAATAGAGCTTATAGACCAATGGAAGTTGTTGTCCTTCCCATATTTCTGTGGCGGCAGGTTCAGCTCTTACAAAAACAGCCTTGTCTTCTTCTACATTTCCTTTTGCTGCGGTCAACACCTCTACTACAAAAGGGTTGGTCTTCATAACCTTGCCATTTACAGTTATGGATGCTGAGCCGATAGTTATCCGTCCAACAGCTTTGGGAATAAGTCCGTAAATGAAGGAGACTTCCCTGGTCATTTTTCCGTTGACGATGGTAGTGCTTACAGATTGTGAGGGGCCCGAAACAACTTTGAAGTTACGAAAAGCAGGAGGTTTGAAATTGGTGCCTTCGCCGTTTTCCAGAGTGAAGCCAACTTCAAAATAAGAATCTCTCAAAACCTGCCGTGCATCGGAGTATGCTTTAAAGACCGGCTGTTGAGCCAGCATCAACAACGGAAGGCAAAAGAGTAAAATAGTATGTATTATCCTGATCCTTATGTTCATTTTTTTCAAATCTTAACCAGTAACTGGAGCGAAGCGACATCCTGTACACCGAGTGTCGGGGCAGCAACCAGATCACAATCTCGTAGTCTTGCGTTTCTTTTTCTTTTTTTCCATTTCTTTCCTTTCCGGGGTACCATAGTTGGGTGCCGGAGGAAAGGTCATATCAAAATCGTGAAAGAAAGAGTTGCTTCTACGATCCTCCTCGATCTCCTGAATGATCCCGTCCGGGTTGGCCATGATGAAAATTTCATACGGCTCGGTTTCAAAAATTTCACCATCCACCTCAATGCTCGCCGGTTCAATAAAATATCTTCCAATTTCTTTGGGTTCAAGATAAAAACTGTAAGAACTCGATTGTGACATTTCGCCGTTGATGACGCTCATTTTGGAAGTCGTCATTTGCCCGCTGGCCATTTTGAAGTCACGGAACTCTGGTTGAAGAAAATTATCTCCCTGGCCGTTTTCCAGCGTAAAGGTTATCTTGAATTTATTGCCAAAATAAATGGAATCCGCACTTGCGGAAACGCTGAATAAAACCTCATCTGATTGGCTATATCCCGATAAAGAAAATAATCCCAACAGGAAGGTCAGTAGCAATAATTTTCTTTTCATTGTTAGTTTTTTTTAAATAGTAATTCTTAATTACTCACTGTTCATTTACGTTATTTCTTCTCATAACCATTCGTGCTTACAAAAATCACCAATCTTTTTTCGAATTGCAAGCCTTTGATTGCGCTTTACGGAGCTTCTCCAGTACTTTTTGTTCCTCATCGTCCATAACTTCGAGCAGCCTTCTGGCTTCCTCTTTGCTGATATCCCTGGGTTGTTCCTGTGGGTTTTGCTGACTTTCCTGATTTTGAGGGTCTTGTTCTTCCTGGTTTTGCTGCTGCTGTTGCTGTTGTTGTTCCTGGTCCTGATTTTGGTTTTCCTGTTCCTGTTGTTGCTGTTGTTCCTGATCCTGGTTCTGTTCCTGATTTTCCTGATCCTGGTTTTGTTGTTGCTGCTGCTGTTGCTGCCTTTGGATCAATTGAGCTTTGGCCAGGTTGAGTTTGGTTTCCAGATCATCGGGGTTCATTCGAAGGGCGTTTTTATACGCATCAATACTTTTGTCGAACTCTTCTGTTTGGTAATAGGCATTACCAAGGTTATGCCATGCACGAGCTTTGGTATTCTTATTGTCAGCCTGGTTGATGGCGTCTTCGTAATATTTGATGGCATCCTGGTACCGTTCCTGCCTATAGATGGAATTGCCAAGGTTGTAATTACCCCGGCTGGTTTTTTCCTTCTCCAGCGATTTACGGTAGTTCTCCTCAGCAGCCGTATAGTCTTCGGATTTGTAATTTTTATTACCCTCACGCAGCAGAATATGTCCGGGCTGGGCTTGCGCCAAAACGGGGAATAACGCGAGGAAGAACAATATTTTTATCGTTTTCATAGACAAATATTTAATTCAAGTTGCGAGTTCCATGTTTCGAGTTACGTGTTATCAATTATTTGTAAAAATCATTTTTCGCTTTTGGGGGTTAAATAACGGGGTACTAAAAATCAATTATAATGATCGAACTCGCATCACGTACCTCGTAACCCGCAACTTAGGCTGATTAACTAAAAAAGTCTTTTGAAGCGAGATATTTATTTCGGCGATAAGAAAGCAGAAATTCTACCAGTAAAATAATGATAGCCAAACCGATGAACCACTGGAAATAACTTTCGTATTCATTAAAAACTCTTTGTTCGAATTCCTGTTTTTCAATCATATCGATATGGGCCTGCAAAGCTTCAGCCACTTTTTCTGATCCGGCAGCGAGGTTGAAGTAGACACCTCCTCCTGCATTGGCAACATCCTTGAGCATCTGTTCATTCATTTGGGATCTGACCGGATTGCCCGATTCATCCCGTTTGAAATCAGTACGCCCCTGAAGCTGGATAGGGATAAATGCGCCTTCACTTGAACCAACTCCTACGGTAAAGGTCAATAACCCGTCGCTGTAGGCGTTTTTCGCACTTTCCATTGCATTTCCATCATGGTCTTCACCATCTGAAATAATAATGAGCGCCTTATGGTTTTTATTGTCTTCGTTAAATGATCTGGCCGCAACATCAATGGCTTCTCCAATCGCCGTTCCCTGCGAAGGAGCCATACCCGGATCTGCTGTGGCTATGAACATTTCTGCAAAAGCATAATCGGCGGTTAAGGGTACCTGCATATAAGCATTGCAGGCAAAAAAGATAGCTCCGACATTGTCTCCCTTTACTTTATCAATCAGATCCTGAGAGAATTTCCTGGCGCGCAAAAGGCGGCTTGGGGTGACATCTTCAGCCAGCATGCTTTCTGAAATGTCCAGAGCGATAAAAAGATCGATACCTTTTCGGTTAACCTTCTCTTTTTTGGTTCCCCATTGAGGATTTGCCCAGGCAACCACAAGTGTTCCTATACAAAGAGATAAGAGCAGGAATTTCAATTCGTGTTTGTACCTGGACATTTCCGGCATGAGTCGCTCCATCAGGACTGTGTCCCCGAAACGCTGGATGGCCTTTTTCCTGTATTGTTGAGCCACAATAAAGAAAATGCCCAGCAAAGGTATCAATGCCAGAAAAAATAAATAAGTACTGTGTTCGAATCGAAACATCTGTTTTTTGCTTTAGGGTATAGTTCGCAAAAGCGTATATCTCAAAAACACCTCAAGCGCCAGGAAGATCAAACCAATGATCACAAACCGATAAAACTCCTCACTATACCTTTTGATCACGGTAACTTCAATTTCTGTCTTTTCAAGGGTGTCAATGGTATCATAAATATTTACCAGACTCGTCTCATCGGTTGCACGGTAATATTGTCCTCCCGTCATCTGAGCGATCTGTTTTAGTAACTCTTCATCAATTTCCACTCGTATCATATTAAAAACATATCGTCCGTCTCTTCTTCTGGCGCTTGGAGCCATGGTCTGGCCGGTAGAACCTACACCAATGGTATAGACTTTTACACCAAATTCCTGAGCGACCTTGGCAGCTTGCAATGGAGCGACATATCCGGTATTATTTACACCATCAGTAAGCAGGATAACAATTTTACTTTTCACAGGACTGTCCTTTATCCTGTTTACAGCAGTGGCAAGTCCCATGCCAATGGCGGTCCCATCTTCCAGGATGCCACATTCCAGACCGGCCAGGAATTGTTGCACTACACTATGGTCAGTCGTAAGTGGACATTGGGTAAATGCCTCGCCGGCAAAAACGACCAACCCAACACGGTCATAAGTTCTTTTGTCGATGAAATCTTTGGCAACCGACTTACTTGCTTCAAGACGGTTGGGGTCAAAATCCTGTGCCAGCATACTGCTGGAAAGGTCGATGGCCATCATGATGTCGATCCCTTCGGCTTTTACTTCCTCCTGCCGGAGACTCTTTTGTGGTCGAGCCAGAGCAAAGACCAGTGCGATAAAGGCCAATCCACGTAAAATGGGCAGGATTATTTGCAACCGACCTCTCAGAGAATGGGCAGAAAACCCATCCATTGCCGGCATACGCATGCTTGGGTATCGGCCGGACCTTTTACGGGCATACCAAAAAGCAAGAATGGGTACCAGCAAAAGCAGGAGCAAAAAGTATGGATGAACGAAAGTTATATTTCTTAAAAGATCAATCATTTACAGGGTCTCCTTTTGCTGTTGAGGTATCGGTTTCTTCAGTATCTTCTTCAGGTTCTGGTTGCGGAATGGTTGCCTTGACAAATCCCAATATGTTTTGGAATGCCTCGTCATGCACTTCGACAGGTGGTTCGGATTTGGCAAATTTCACCAGGTCTGCGGTTTGAAGAATATTTTTCAACTTGCCAGTAATGACTTCTTCCAGGTCTGTTTTTTTAAGGTCATCGACTATCTCATCTGAAGTGGACTCCAAAGCGGGTATTTTGAATCTGTCCTCAAGATATTCTCTAAGGATAAAAGTCAATTGACTTTGAAATAGTTTGATCTCTCCTTTTTGCCACAATTCAGCCTGCTGGAGTTTTTCGAGTTTACTCAGGGCGATGATATGTGCCGGCAATTTTTTCTTTTCGAACTCGGCAAGCATTTCCTTTCGTTGATTCCTGCGAATCAGTAACCAGACTACCAGGCCAATTAGCGTCAGGGCCAGAACAATGATGATATACGGCAGGAAATCCCAGAAGGTAATTGGTTCCTCAATAATGTTTTTGATGGGCTGTAGTTCGGTAGCTTCGCCAACATCGAAGGTGTTAACTTCAAGCATAAGGGTTGGTGAAAAAACACTGCCCTGTGAACCGTTTCTTTCATATGGGATGCCAATTTGTGGAATGCTGTAAGCCCCTTCGGTGAAAGAGGTCAGCGTAATTTTTTGTTGAT
>QQUB01000580.1 GCA_008501835.1 Bacteroidota bacterium | reverse complement strand
CTGACTAATGGATACCTGGGATCATTTGATTTCAAAGACGGGCAATGGCTCGGATATTGGGGCGTAGACGCAGAAGTGATCCTCGATTTGGGCCAGGAAATGAAGGTTGAAACAATAGGAGCCAACTTCCTTCAGCAGCAGGATGTATGGATCTTCTTACCTCAAAAAGTAACTGTTGCTATTTCCAAGGATGGAAAGGAATTCCAGCAAACGGGAAGCCAAGATTTTCCTGTAAAAGAAGATTATGAATCCTTGTGCAAATCTGTTGATTTTGAGGTGAATGCAAAAATGAGATATATTAAAATCGAAGCTGTCAATGTCGGTAAATGCCCGGAGTGGCATATCGGTGCCGGTGACAACGCCTGGGTATTTTTTGATGAGATAATTGTGAAATAAATAAAGGTTAAATTGTCAAAATCTGAAGTAGCTATACCCCGAAGTATTAGACAATATCTCAGCGGTACTCGGCGCTTCTTTGCGGCTCTCCGCGTAACAGCTTTTTCATTGGACCATTACTTATCCGGGAAAAGTTAGTTGTAACCCAAAGGAACTTGAAGTTCCGAAGAATGGAATAATAATATTCTAATATGAAAATAAGGCAAAAAACGCTTGTCAACTGTTTAGGTTTGTTGGTATTACTTAATGTATTTTCCTGTTCGCCACAAAAGGAAGAATCCTCGCCTCCCAACGTCATCCTCATCATCTCCGATGACCAGGGCTACGCAGACCTGGGCTGCACCGGACTGGCAGATGATGTTCAAACACCCAATATGGATCGTTTGGCAGCAAGCGGGACCCGTTTTACCCAGGCTTATGCTACGTCGCCGATCTGTAACCCCTCCCGCGCCGGGGTACTGACCGGCTGTTATCAGCAAAGATGGGGTACTTTCTGGTACGGAGGGAAGGGCATTCACGATCCGGAATTCAAGACTATTGCAGAAATTTTAAAAGCTAATGGATATGCTACCGGTTACGTCGGAAAGGTTCATTATGGGTCCAATGACGGAGACACTACCAATCGAAATTTCCCATTGAATCACGGGTTCGATTATTATTATGGGCATACCTCGGCGAGGAAACATTATCTGAATCATGTTCAGAAGCTGGAGGATGAATTTCAAAAGGTGAAAAAGGAACATGAAAAATGGGGGCAAAGCCTTCGTCAGCAACCGCTATGGGAGAATTTTGATCTTGTGGATACCGTTGCCTTTGCTACGGAGTTGTTTGGTCAAAAGGCCTGTGAGTATATCTCCAAACATCAGGACGAACCCTTTTTCCTACAGCTTTCCTTCAATGCTGTGCATAATTTCACCCACCAGCTGCCACAGGAGTATCTCGATGAAAAAGGATTAACCGGTTATCATGACTGGGACCCTGCGAAAGAGGACTATTACGAATGGTATCAGGCAGGCCGAAAGCCAAATCACCCTGAAGGGCGTGAATTATACCTGGGGCAATTGCATTACCTGGATCTTGAAATAGGCAGGTTGCTGGATCATTTAGAGCAATTGAATCTGGACCAAAATACCCTGATCGTTTATTTGAGTGATAATGGAGGATCTACACCTATTTACGCCAATAATTATCCGCTGAGAGGGTCCAAATACGTATTGTACGAAGGAGGAATTCGGGTACCTATGATTATTGCATTGCCGGGTCAATTTGAAAAAGGAGTAATACTGGATAATGTTATCAGTGCAATGGATGTGTTGCCTACTATTTGTGCAATGACCAACATTCCGGTTCCGGAATATGTCGATGGCCTGGACTTGTCATCTGATTTGGCATCCGGGAATGATCAAATTTTCCATGATACCCTTTACTGGGATACCGGTCTTGAAGCAGCCGTCAGGGCAGGAAAATGGAAATATCGAATGGCTGTCGATGACAAAAATGCAAAATATGAAATGGTGGAGATTGAGTTGGGAGATTTTCTCTATGATCTGGAGGCTGACCCGGGGGAAACGACAAATCTTGCGGAAGAATATCCATTGATTTTGTTGGAACTAAAGAGGAGCCATGAACGTTGGAAACACCATTTACAACAATAAAATTCCAAAAAACAGAGGTGATTTTCGGTTTAACGACTTGTAAATCAAATGTTTGAAAAGATTATTAGTAACTTTTTTCTTTCCAGCACGTAAGTGAAATGGAGATTTAGGAATAAAACGTAAAGGGAATAATTGTAAAAATCTAGTCATAAACCTGAAGATTTAAAAGGTCTTCCTGTGCGGTTAGATGTATTGTAAAAAATATTATGTTTCTTTGTATTCCCACCAAAGCTCATTTTTACCTCATTACCTTTTGGGAACTCTTTTTCTTTCGAACTAGAAAACTCAATACCGATTAATTATTACTCTACTGACTAAAAGGTCTGAATGTTGAAGCATTTGGTAACAAAAGGTCGCGGTTATTTTTTCATGCTACTGTTGGTATCACTCCTCGGTAATGGGTATGTATTGGGGCAATCACAGGATTACCTGGCCAATATAGCTCATCTGGATGTTGAGGATGGGTTGCTGCATCGTGAGGTCAATGCCATTACTGAAGACTGCAAAGGATTCAGGTGGCTGGGCACCAAAATGGGACTTAACCGTTTTGATGGACATAGTTTTCAGGCATGGACAAAGGAGAAGGACGGACTTTTATATAACAGCATTGGAGATATCCTGGAAGATGCCAAATGTAACCTCTGGCTAATCCCTTTCCCTTTTTCTGGAGGAGATTTCAACATATTTAACCACCATACCGGTGAGATTTCAAAATTCAGCGAAAAATATGATGAGGATTTCCCATTTCCGTTGGAGGATATTTTTGAGAAAGTTTTGGCCACTTCAAAAGGGGAGATTGTTTTTAGTGTGAGCAGGCACGGGGCTTTGGTAAAGGTTGATACAGCCGGGAAGATGCACATTTTTGAACTGCCATTTGAATCTTTGAGACTTCGAGCTGTAACAGGGGATGATCAATTATGGGCTATTGCGAATGATACGGTGCTTGTTAAACTTGATCTCAATGGCAGGATTCTTTTCCGTGAAACCCATTCCCTGAACATCAACGTTAAATACTTCTTTGTCGATATTGATGGCAATCCATATTTTGCCGGACCAAATAATTCCTGTTATGGCCTCAATGAAGAAGGACAAATCCGTCTGGTCCCTTCAGGTAAATTTCCGCTTCAAAGCAACAGGAAGTTGAGTATTAATGAGATAATTCCTTTTGATCAGGGCAAAAAGACTAACTGGATTAATTCTTCAGGGTATGGGGTTAGTAATCCAGATACTGAAGGCGAACTATTTTTGGTCGGCCCTGATAACGACATATTGTATGATGTGGAGGAAGATTTCCCTGAAATCATTCAAAATGGTTTTCGAAGTTTCTTTGTGGACAGTGACAAAAGGATGTGGATCGGCGGTAATTTTGGAGTTTATGTCTTAGATGTACACCCTAATAATTTTAGTACTTACATTACAGGGGCAAATGATGAAAATCCCATCACAAATTTTAGCACA
Organism: Bacteroidota bacterium; assembly: GCA_008501835.1. Lineage (GTDB taxonomy): Bacteria > Bacteroidota > Bacteroidia > Chitinophagales > Saprospiraceae > BCD1. Next base: position 12,994 of record QQUB01000580.1, on the reverse strand, counting down.
AGACAAATTGTGAATGATGGCAATGATCTTTATGTAAGTTTTGAGTCAGAAGGGGTTTTTAAGGTGGATATTGAAAGTGGACACTATTCAGAATTTTCCAATATTGATCACCTTACCCATTATTATTTCGGTCTTGCCAAGGGGCCTGATGGGAAATTGTGGGTTGGTAGTTTAAATTCTGTTTATTCATTCGATACGTCCACTGGCAATTATGAAATAATAAGATTCAGGGATCAGGAAACAGCTATAATGTCCTGGACCCTCTTTTTTGATAAAACGGGTCGTTTGTGGGTTGGTACAGAAAAAGGATTGTGGGTTTTGGACAAGGGTGTAAATGAATTACTGAAGTTCGACCAGCTAAATGAATTTCAAACCCTGGACGATAGCCATGTTATCTTTATCAAGCCTGTTGAAAATGGAAATTTGTTTGCCTGTAGCAACAAAGGTATTTATGAAATAGAACCCGGTAAAGGTGTGGTTGATCGATTCTGGACAGGAGGAGATGAACTTCACCGGCTTCCTCATGACAATATCCAGCATTTTTATCAGGATAAGGATGGGGTGTTTTGGTTGTCTAGCGCCGGGTCAGGATTGATACGTTGGGAAAAAGAAACAGGGGTTACAAGGATTTTTGACAAATCGTCAGGACTCTCCAATGATGTGATCTATGCTACCTACCCTGATCAGCACAACAAACTTTGGCTCGCTTCAGATTACGGAATTATACGTTTTGATAAGGAGAATTTTAATTCCGTGGCTTTCATTCCCCCTGATGGAACTTCCCATCATGAGTTCAACAGAACATCTCATCTTCTCGATGATTCCGGCAATATCTTTTTCGGTAGCCTGGGAGGAATAACCAAAGTAGATCCGGATAAATTCCTGACAGGTCAATTCGATGTAAACCTTCCATTAATAATTACGGATTTTCGAAGGTTTGAAGGCAAAAGCGATCGATTGGAGGACCGGACCAGGGAGGTAATTGAAAATAATCAAATTGTGCTGCGACCCCAGGATCAGTTTTTTAGGATTCAGTTTGCCCTGCTCAATTATATGGACATGGGAAGAGTGAATTACGCTTATAAACTTGAAGGAGTGGATGAGGATTGGACGTATCAAAAAGAAAATTATGTCCGGTTTTCCGGCATGCCTTATGGTCGCCATGTACTAAAAATTAAGGGGCAAATGCCCAATGGACAGTGGTCTGCTACTGAACTGGCAATTCCCGTGTGGGTGCCTAAACCGTTTTATTTGAAATCCTGGTTCATTACAACCCTTATAGCCTTTATTCTGATCCTTGGTCCATTGGTGTATTATTGGCAAACACGCCAGTTGAAAGAGAGACAAAAGAAACTGGAAGCCATTGTAAAGGAAAGGACACTTCAAATCCAGGAAGATAAACAGACCATCGAAAAGCAGGCTGAAGAATTGAGGCAACTTGACCAGGTAAAATCCCGCTTTTTTGCTAATGTCTCCCATGAGTTAAGAACTCCTTTAACCCTCATGTTAGGGCCCATTGGATCTGTTTTAAAAAATGACAGCATTGATACCAAAAGTCAAAAATTCCTGAAAACGGCCCTGAAAAATGGAAAAAACCTGCTCAATCTGGTCAATGAAATATTGGATCTTTCCAAGCTGGAATCCGGTAATCTTGCAGTGAATGAAGAACCTGTAATTATTTCAGGTTTGGTAAAGAGGTTGTATTCACAATATGATTCGTTCGCCAGGCAAAAAGATATCCGAATCAGTCTGAAATGTCTTGTCGATAAGGATTTAACCTTGTTGATCGATGTAAACAAGTTTGAGAAAATTTTCAATAACCTGCTGTCAAATGCTCTGAAGTTCACCAAGGAAGGAGATTCGATTGAAGTAACCCTGGGTGAAAATCAATCCAGCGTTTTTCTAAGGGTATCTGATACAGGTAAAGGAATCCACCCTGAAGACCTGCCGCATATTTTTAATCGTTTCTATCAGTCGAAACAACCTAACGCTCCAACACAGGGCGGAACAGGCATTGGACTGGCCTTGTGCAGGGAACTGGCTAATAGTCTGGATGGAGATATCAAGGCTGAGAGCGAGTTGGGGCAGGGTACTATTTTTACCCTTGAGTTGCCAAGAAAACTGGCTACGATGGAACAGATTGTGGAAAGCCCGTTGGTTGATGTGGAAGAGATAATTGCCGAGGCGGCGCCAGCAGAAATGATTCCGACACCTAGTGAAGGCAAAAAACCAACCCTACTCATTGTTGAAGATAACGATGATTTGAGAAATTATATCTGCCAGGTTTTGGGAGCACATTATATTGTCAAAACTGCCGAAAACGGGGCAGAAGCGCTTACTATGTTGCAAAGTAACGCTCTCGCAGAAAATGGTGATACCATAGATCTGATCATTTCGGATGTTATGATGCCGGTAATGGATGGATTTGAATTACTGGAAAAACTCAAATCAAATGACCAGTTGAGCGGACTGCCGGTTGTGATGCTTACCGCAAGAGCTGCCTTACAGGATAAATTAAAGGCTTTGCGTATTGGAGTTGATGATTATATGCTAAAGCCGTTTGAAGAAGAGGAATTAATGGTCAGGGTTGCTAATCTGATCAGTAACTATCGTGAACGGGAAAAAACAGCTCTGGAAACCCCGGAGAATGATAAATTCGCAGGAGTATCCGGCGAGGACAGGGTTTGGCTCGAAGAGCTTGAGTCCTATACTCAGCATAATGCCGGCAATTTCAATCTGACGGCGGATATGATGGCTGATGAAATGGCACTCAGTCGTACTCAATTATTCCGTAAAATAAAACAGCTCACTGGCCTTACGCCCACCCAATACGTCCAGGAAGTCAGATTCAGTCAGGCACGTACATTACTGGAAAATAAATCCTATGCTACCGTAAAAGCAGTGGCTTATGAAGTAGGTTTCAAACATGTCAAAAACTTCTCCCAGCAATTTAAAAAACGCTACGGTAAATCACCTTCTGATTACTTGAAGTAAGGTTCGGGCCGCAGTCTTCAGACCGCAGTCTTCAGTACCAGTTGGCAGTCTAAAGTCTACACTTTGCACTATGCACTCTTCACTACAAACCCTCCCGTCCTCACCACAATTATTTCCAGGAAAAGTTTAAAAAATTCCCATTATATCAACAAATGGTACGCTCATATACCCAATTTGGTACGCTCATGTACCATTGTGTACGCTCATGTACCCTTGTTGGTACCCTTATGTCCCTCCACTCCCGCTAATTTTACGCATGTAATAAAAAATATTTATGCCTTCCCTGACCGGAAGGGATAAAGCGACTAAACCTACTTACAAAAAACATACTCATGTTGAACATCTACGACCTCCGATGGAAGAAGCATTTTTGCTATCTGTCATTTCTCATCTTTATGTTTCTTTTTCAAAATTCCTATGCCACAACAATCACTTGTACAGATGCACCTGATCTGGATGCAGAAGTAATTCCTGAAGCTGAGGAAGAAAGGTTTGTTGGTGCTGAGTTGTATGCAGAATTTGCCGAAGGAGGGAGGGCGCAAATAATCCTCAAAAAATATTATTACTGTGAAAATGAAGCTATTCCATCCTCCCAGGTAGTAGTCATTCACGAGCGGGATGCAAAACTGCCGTTTTCCAAGTTAATTCTAGAGAAAACAAATGAATCCATTTCGGAAAAGCAGCCTCCACTTCACTGTGATCAGGCAGACAATCAAAATAATTGTCTTAAGGTAGTTACTTTTTCAGCAGGTATTGATTTGGCGATAATGCCCGGGGGCTATGATGTGGTGTGGATGCAGAAAGATATTGATGAAATCAGTAATGCACTGCCTGTGGAGGAACAACACGGAATCTCTCTTACCATATTTATTCCTGATCCTATGACCCTAAAGTCAAACTCAATGCCACAGGCTCGGATGCTTCCCGGGGTTTTGTTTTGTTCGGGTCAATCCTATGAGCTGGATCTTTCAGCAGAAGATAAGGATGGAGATAAGGTTACCTATTCGCTTAGCGATCCGTTTTCATTCATCACTTCATCAGAGGAAAGTGTTTACTTTTCCGAAGCTGGTTATGTTGATACACCTGCTATAGAAAATAGAAGCAGCCTTTCAGATGAAGTCCTTTTCAGACGACCACCATTCCTGTCGCTTCAGGAGTTGGCTTCACCATATTTAAATACATCACTTTTTACCATTGATGAACAATCAGGCAGGATTGAATTCACCCCGAATAATTCTCAGAAGCATTTCCTCGGGGTGACCATTACCGATGAAAGGGATGGTGAAATCCTTAGCCAGCATCAATTGGTCTTTTTAATCGAATCGAACTAAGCTTATAACTTCTAATAAACATCTACCTAAAATAATTTAAACTCTCAGTTATGAAATCCACAGCTACCAACAAGTTAAAACCCTTATTGTTAATTGCCCTGTTGCATCTCAGTATTTCGGCCTTCTCGGCAGATTATTACTGGGTGGGAGGATCAGGCGTCTGGACAGACCTGACCCACTGGGCGACAACCTCCGGAGGAACTACCTATCATACAGTAGTGCCCACTCCTTTGGACAACGTTATTTTTGATCAGAATTCTTTTACAGCCGCAGGACAAACGGTGGTTATTAACTTCGAGGCTTTTTGTTACAGCCTCAAGGCAAATAATCTGTTGCACCCGGTAATCTTTGATTTTAATGCCAACCTGAAAGTCCAGGATGGAGGTATCGATGTAAATGGTGATATCACATGGCAGCAGGATGGCGAAATTAATGTCAATGCAGGAGGGGTGATTTTGGGAGATGATGTTGATTTTACTATTGGAAATTACAATTTTATCATAACTGACGGCGATCTGTCATTGGGCGCCAATACCGTATATACAAGTAGTATGTCCTGGAATACCAGGGAGCTTAAAATGGTCAATGGTACCTTAAAACTTACGTCTACCTCTTCTTTCAATCATATTGGAAATGGTCGGTTCACCTGTGGTAATGGGGATTTGATCGTACCCTCAGGGGCGACGCTGGATTTGAGAGCACATTATAAACACATTAATAATGGTAGTTTTAAAGCTTTGGGAACAAGTACTGTAAATCTTCCATGGGAAAGATTACATATTGAGGACGGTGGCTTTGAAATTGACCCTACGGTGAATTTTACACATAATTTGAGAATATACCTGAAAGCCAACAGCGCTGGGACATATAATATAAAAAGTGGAGGTAATAACCTTAGGCGTATTGAACTACAAACCCCTAATAATAATGCCGAATACCACCTTTTGGATGACCTCACCGTAAAACAGAATAATGAAGGGCTTTACCTTTATGCCAATGAGTTCTTTTCTGATGGTTATGAAATAGATGTTTATCATTTTTACTGTTGGACAACGGGTGAGGTAGATGTTGATCTCACAGGAACCAATCAGGTAAAGGTGGGTAGTCAGTTTCGGATGTACCCAAGTACCAATACGACCCTGAATATGGGTACAGCAGATATTGTCTGGGAAGGAACTACACATCAATATTTATTTGCCGGTTCCAACCTGTCCTTTAATAATCTTCATTTTATAGCCAATAGCACGGGGAGTACCGTTGTCCACCTTGAATATACAGCTAACATAAAAGATATTGTTGTTGATGCTGCCGGAGAACAGTATTTGGAGATTCGCAATAACCCTGTAATTGACAATTTTACGTGGAATTATACCAAGAATACAAATAATATTCCAGACTGGGTTATTCATCATGGAGCCACCTTTAACGGAACCTTTCAGGTTAATTCCAGTGGGTCCCTGCGGGCGAAACTACAAACAAGAGGTTCCGGTACCTTTAATATTTTTGATATTGCAGGGGGGATCCGGCATTGGGAAATACAAAATGGTTCAACTCAAACATTTTCCGAGATCAAACCTTTGATCGGTACCTGTGATCAACCCATTCTCATCAATAGCAGCAGCCTTGGATCTCAGGGAACCATTTCACAGGCTAGCGGAACAGTGACTGGGGATTATCTGCAACTTCAGGATAACGCGGCCACCGGTGGGGCAACATTTAATACCTCCTTTACAGCAGACCTGGGTAATGTGACAGGTTGGACCATAGCACCGATCCCGGCACAGACTTTCTACTGGATTGGCGGTAGCGGTAACTGGAGTGATCCCAATAACTGGTCATTATCTTCAGGTGGCGTACCATATTGCGCGGTACCGAGTAGAATTGATGATGTTGTTTTTGATGCCAATTCATTTACAGCTTCAGGGCAATATGCAACCGTTGATGTTGAATCTGAATGTCATGATTTGACCTGGGTCGGCATAGTTGCCGGAGCAGGAATGAATGGAAACCAGATACTGAATATTTATGGTTCAATTGCATTAGATGCCAATATGGTCAGTGGTTATTCCGGCAGAATGGAAATGGAATCCATTGACCCGGGTGAGACCATTCAAACGAATGGAATAGCGCTCCATGAAATGAGGTTTGAAGGGCAAGGGCAGAATACCGGTGAATGGAGTCTTGTGGATGACCTTAAGTTAAATAACTGGTTGTATGTCAACAGAGGAACTTTTAACTCCAATGGCCAAAACCTTGATCTGTTTGCTTTCAGGTCCAGTAATACAGGAACAACGGTCAATTTTACGGGGGGCACCGCTGAAGTAAAAGTACAGCACCAATTCCGACCACAGGCGCAAAACCACAATATGGGTATTGCAGATGTGGTTTTTGAATCGAGCAATCAACATATGTATTTCTGGTATGCAAATGGGATTGACTTTAACAATGTTATTTACAATAAATTAGGCACCAGCGGGCATCAGGTGATCATTGATCGTAATAGTAATAATACGTTCAAAGATGTAACAGTTAACTATGAGGGTAGTTCCTGGGTGCGCTGGGACAACAACTCCAATAATGATTATCAAGATGTAGTTGTCAATTATTCTCATACAGGATTTACTCGTTTTGCTAATACTCGTCAGGATACTTTCCAGAACATCAGCTTTTTATATACAAGTACTACTGCTGATAACTCTCCGAGGTTTGAGATTCACAGTAATTCTCATAGCAATCACTTCGGGAATTTTATTCTTCAGGGAGCAAATGATATTACACCTTATTTCTGGGCAGACCGCGGATTCCGTGCCAATAACTTTACGTTGACCAATATTGAATACTTCCGTATGCATCCCAGTTACACGTATGAATTTGATGATCTTAGTATTACCGGAAACTGTCTGCTGGGAACAAAAATATACAGTAGGACAGGAGGTAGCCAGGTCACCGTCATTGCTCATAACTCAGCTCATGCAGAAGGAGCTTTGATCAAGGATATTAATGCCACAGGTACAGGTACTTATACCTCTGCCAATTGTACGGATGGTGGAAATGTGACCGGATGGCCAATAACCGGTACAGGAAATAATCTGTATTGGGTAGGTGGCGCCGGAAACTGGAATGATCCTAATCACTGGTCCTTTACCAGTGGCGGACCATCTTCAGGCTGTCTGCCGTCAGAAGCAGATAATGTTTTCTTTGATGTCAATTCTTTTACTGCCCCAAATCAAACGGTTAATGTCAATGTAACTGCCTATTGTCATAATATGGTTTGGAACAATGTCAATAGCCCAAGAATCGGTGGAGGAAGTACCCTTAATATTTATGGGTCAGTTCTTTTGGCCTCAAACCTGACCTGGAACCACAGTGGATGGACATATTTCCAGGCAAGAGAACCGGGCAAAACCATTACGACAAATGGTGTGCAAATTCGTCAGATCCAATTCCTCGGAGATGGATCATATGCCGGAGAATGGACCTTGCAGGATGACCTGGACGTACGCTATGATATGTATGTACAAAATGGTAGTTTTATTTCGAACGGGTATGACGTTAGTTGTCGTAGTTTCTTTATGCATAACAACAATGCCAATACTTCTGCCGATTTTACCGGAACCGATTTTATAAACGTTACACATCGTTTTGAGTTGAGGTACAACCCTTCCTTTACTATCGGATCAGCTGATATCAAATGGGACAATATGGAAGGAGGATATTACCGTATCCTTGGATATTCGAACACCTTTAACGATCTGATCTTTAATCATGACGATGGTGCTAACAGGATTTACCTGTTTAATAATTCACATAACAATACAGTTAATAATGTGATTATTAATACTACCGCATATCCGCGAGTGGATTTTTATAATAACTCTTCCTATAACGATATTTCAGTTCTTTTTAATAATAATACAACCAATATTCCTGAAGTATACTTCAATGGAACAAATACGATAAATGTATTTAACTCGACTTCCATTGGAAACGCAGGACCTTATTTGTACTTTAACAATAATAATACTTTTACCGATATTGTTGCGGCAGGATTAGGAACCCGATTATTACTGGGTGCCAACAGAACCCAAACGGTAAATGGTATTCTCGCACTTGGAAATGGAAGTTTCCCGGTTATTGTTAAATCTCAAACAGACGGTACACAAGCGACCATCTTCATGCCGCAAGGAACTGTTTGTTTGGACTTCATCCTGCTTCAGGATATCAAAGGAGACGGACCTTCTGACGGAATGGGCGGCATTCTCACAGAATTCTTTGCAGGAGCAAGTAGTGTTGACCTTGGAAATAATACCAACTGGCAGTTCTCTTCCTGTCTGGCCTATTACTGGGTTGGAGACAGCGGCAACTGGTCAGATTATGCCAATCACTGGGCTACGTCCTCAGGAGGCACATTCTTCCATGTAGCTCCTCCGGGTCCTGGTGATGACGTTTATTTTGATGCCAACTCTTTCACAACTAACGGACAGACTGTCAACGTGGACGTTGCCAATGCAGAAGCACATAATCTGACATGGCAATCGGCGCTGTTTACACCGACTTTGACTGGTAATACACAGATCAGTGTTTATGGTGACCTTGAGTTGATCACCTTTATGAATCAGAATTTTACAGGAACCTGGAATTTTGAAGCTGATGATAATGGAAATATCATCAATTCAGCAGGTCATAGCATTCAGAATGCCAATTTCAATGGAGGAAACGACGGAGAAGGAGAGTGGAGTTTGTTGAATATTCTGGACGTTGCCGGTACCATTAATCTGAATAACGGAGCCTTGATCTCCAATAATTTTGATATTACCGCTCAAAATTTTAACAGTTCGACAGCTAATACACGTTCACTCCAGTTGGGAAGTTCAACTGTGACCATTGATAATGGTTCCTGGAACCCCGCTACATTATCCGATACAGATCTTGATGAAGGTACATCCACCATCGTCGTTCAGGGTGATGGCGGAACAGCTTCCTTCCTTGGAAATGGCCTGACCTATAATGATGTTACCCTTACAACACCATCCTTGCTGGATGTGACGCTGACAGGGGCCAACACCTTTAATACGCTTAAGATCGATCCGGGAATAACTGTGGCTGTTGAGCCAGTTACCCAGACGATGACCGCTCTGGAAGCCAATGCAAGTTGTGATAAATACATTAATATCGAATCAACAGTACCAGGTACTCCTGCTACTTTCAGCCAGGCTTCAGGTACTGTGGATGCTTCTTTCCTCAACCTGGAAGACAATACAGCAACTGGTGGAGCAACATTCAATGCAAACTTCAGTAATGATAACGGCGGGAACACAGGATGGAACTTCTCAAGTCCACCTCAACTTGATGTTACCGTTGAAACGGGTAATGTAGATTGTGTCGCCAACAATGATGGATATGCTGAGGTGACAGCTGTTACAGGAGGCACGGCACCATATACTTATTTATGGTCAACCACGGAAACAACAGCCAGAATTGAAAATCTCATTCCGGGAAGTTATTCCGTGATAGTTAGTGATGCTTCCGGTTGTGCAGTGACAGAATTAGTGGCAGTGGTGAATGACCCTGCTTCTATTACTCCGGAGCCATTTACTGCTTCTGACCTGGACATTTGTCTGGGAACTACGATAAACTTCACAGCAGGAACACCTGCAGAAGCAGTGAGCAGTTATGAATGGAATTTCGGTGATTTTACTACCTCGACGAACCAAAACCCAAGCCACACCTATACCGCTGGAGGAACATACACTGTAAGTTTATCCTATATTGATGCTGGCGGTTGCCCGGCAATCGTAACGGAAGATGTAGTTGTTTCTGACCTGCAGACTTCTATTGCTTCAAGTAATATTGATTGTTTCGGTGCGGATAACGGTAGCATTATAATTTCTGCTTCAGGTGGTGTGGAGCCTTATCAGTATTCCATCGATAACGGAACGACTTATGTCGCTTCAGGATCCTTTACTGGTCTGACTCCCGGTACGTATCAGGTACTGGTAAAAGATGCCATTGACTGTACGACTTCAGTTCAAACGATCACGCTTACAGAACCGGCTTCAACCATGAGTTTTACCGTTACTGCTACGGGTGTAAGTTGTGCGGAAAATGAGGACGGATCCATTACTTTTAATGCATCAGGTGGTACACCACCATATGATTATTCAATAAATAACGGTATTGCTTTCTTGTCTACCAGTACATTCAGTGATTTGCCATTCGGTACTTACAATGTGGTGGTAAGGGACGATAATAACTGTCTGGCAACTGTCCAGGTAGTTAATATTGGTGTAGATGACAGTGAGGCGCCGACCATTACCTGCCCGGCAAATGTAACAGCAGTTGCTCCGACAGGAACTTGTGACGCCGCAATAACTGTAGGTTCACCAACTGTGGACGATAACTGTGCAGTGGCATCTGTTGTGAACGATTTCAATAATTCTACTGATGCCAGTGATACTTACCCGCTCGGAACCACTACGGTTGAGTGGACTGTAACGGATGTAAACAGTAATATCAATACCTGTTCAATGACGGTAACCATAACCGACAGTGATGCACCAACGGCAAGCTGTCAGAATGTAACGGTATCATTGGACGCCAATGGAGATGCGACCGTATTGCCATCGCAAGTGGACAATATGAGCAGTGACCCTTGTGGTTCTGCGCTTACTTTCTCCCTGGATGTTAGTTCATTCACTTGTTCAGATATCGGCGATAATCCTGTTACCCTGACGGTAACAGATGTCAATAATAATTCAGATATATGTTCAGCTACGATTACAGTGACAGCCTACAGTGCACCTCCGGGATATTACTTTGATCTCACGACCTGTGAATCAACCATTTGTCCTCCGGGAACATACTGCCCGGGAGGAACAACCGAAGCACTGTTATGTCCTGCAGGAACTTATCAGGGTGTTGCGGGTGCAGTGGCCTGTATTCCATGTGATCCTGGATATGCTTCCAATGTACAGGGAGCAACAGAATGTACAGCTTGTCCGGCAGGTACCTATAACCCTGTTTCCGGTGCCCTCGAATGTCAGGATTGCCCGGCAGGTACCTATAACCCACTCGAAGCACAAACGGAATGTCAGGCCTGTACGGTGAGTTTGACCTGTGCACCTGATCGTTTTATTGATGCTGACCAGGGTAGCTGTGAAGCTGCCAACGTAGTCCTGGCTTCTCCAACCGTGACGAGCCCTTGTTCGGTAACAAGCCTTACCAATGATGCTCCCGCGGCATTCCCTGTTGGAGCGACAGTGGTGACCTGGACAGTAGTCGTGGATGGAGGCGCTACCGCTACCTGTACACAGACAATTACGGTTAATGACACCCAGGATCCGACAATTTCTTGCTCCGGTGACATTTCCCAAACGGCAGATAATGGAAGTTGTGATGCAGTTGTTAGTGTTCCTGTTCCAACATTTAATGACAATTGCCCATTAAACCCATATGGAAACGCCCTGGCATTTGATGGGAATAATGATTATTGTGAAGCACCTGCTACAGTGGATAATCTTGCACTAACCTCTACAGCTACCTGGGAAGGTTGGTTCTACTTCAATAATGTTGGCGGTGCTCAAACATTGTTCGACATGAACAGCAGCTACAATGCCGATGGGATGTACATCAACCTATATCTTGGAAATATGTATTTCTCTCAATATGCAGGAGGGTTAACACAAACCTATGTGGCGCCACCTTCAGCTGGAATATGGACACACATTGCCGTTACAAAAGATGGAAGTGATGTCAATATTTATTATAATGGCGTACTCCAGTCAGAGACAAATAATGGAACACACCAGGCTAATTTGGTAAATTCCACGGCACCTCTGAAGTTAGGTACCCAGACCTCCGGTGCCAACTACAACCAGTTCTTCAACGGCCGTATGGATGAAGTAAGAATCTGGAACGTAGCACGTACCCAGACAGAAATCACTGATAATTTATACAACCAGGTTGATCCAAATTCAGCAAATCTCGTTTATTATACTCGCTTCAACCAGGGAGTAGCTGATGGGGATAACACATCCCCCGCAATAGACGACCTGGATGATCAATCAACCAATGATAATAATGGAAGCTTGAATGGTTTTACCCTGAACGGATCCAGTTCCAATTGGGTGGAATCTGATGTAGTTGCGGTTAATTTGGTAAATAGCTTCAACGGAACTAATGATGCTTCCGATACCTATCCGGTAGGTACGACGACAGTTACATGGACCATTACAGATGCAGCAGGCAATACTGCTCAGTGTACGCAAGATATTACCGTTACGGATGATGAAAACCCTGCGATCACCTGTCCAGCAGATATCACAGTCAATGCTACCAGTGCAGCAGGTGCAGTAGTTACCTTTACAGATCCTGTTGGTACCGATAATTGTACACCAACCACCGCCCAAACGGCTGGTCTGGCAAGCGGTGCGACATTCCCTATCGGTACCACAACCAATACTTTTACGGTAACGGATGGGGCTGGTAACAGTGCCAGTTGTTCCTTTGATGTAACAGTTAGTGGATTTGCACCGGTTATTTCTTGTCCGGCAAATATTACCGTAAATAATGATGCAGGAACATGTGATGCAGTGGTAACTTTCGCCGCTACAGAAACGACAGGAATCCCTGCTTCAACAATAACTTATTCCCATACTTCAGGAGATGCC
>QQUB01000014.1 GCA_008501835.1 Bacteroidota bacterium | reverse complement strand
GATCTACCAGATGGCCGGCATCTCCCACCAACATAAATCGTTCACCGGAAATATGCCTGGATTTTGACCCAAGAGGCAAACCATATCCTTCCAGTTTTCCTATCATTTCCGCATCTTTAAACCTTTCAGATATTTCCGGGTGGGAATCAATGACTTCAAAAAATGCCTTTTTTAAGTTTATTGATCTTTTTTTAATAAAATCACTCCTCATTCCAAGCCCTACATTAGCATTTCCATCAGGGAGTGGGAAAATCCAAAAATATCCAGGTGTCAGTTGTTTTAAGAAGTGTAATTCGATGAAGTTATCTTTTTTGAGTTCCTGAACATTTTTAAAATAGGCCCTAACGGCACCGGCATGATGAGCATTTTCCTTATCGATACCTGAAATTTTCCTTGTAAAGGAAGAGTGCGCTCCGTTGGCCATAACCAGGATCTCAGATTTAACCACAAAACTACCATCACCATTTTTTACGGTCCAACCATCCTCAGAATTGTCAAACTCCTCAATTTCCACCCCTTCCCGGAATTGAATGTTCTCACGACGTTTAACTTCCTGGATCATAAAATTGTCGAAATCCACCCGTTTGCAAATGTACCCCGGAGCATTTTTTTCATCCCGGACGTAATTGGGTTTAAAAGGAATATCCAGGACTTTTCCATTGGGAACGGCAAAAGCAATCCCCCAAACATCTGTATGGGTAGGTTCGTTTCCAAACCTCACCAAAATATCAGGATCAAGTCGATTTAAAAGCGTTGTTACCTTCCCACTAATAGCATCCCCGCATACTTTATCCCTTGGAAATGTTGCCTTATCGATCAAAACACTTGGTATCCCCATATAACTCAACTTCAAAGCAGTAGCTACTCCTCCCGGTCCTGCACCGACAATGCAAACTTTGGTTTTGATCATGGATTTTTTCATTTGCGGACAAAAATAAGAGAATTTGGTTGCTGGTTACAAGTTTCTGGTTACAAGTTTCTGGTCATTTTATCTCTGCGGAACTTTGCGCTTCTCCGTGGCACTCTGCGGTACAATCCTCTACGCCCTCTGCCTCCTCCCCATTTTTTCAAAAAAAAATTCCTTATTTTCCAACCATAGAAAAAACCCTGCATCTTTAGTACAACAAACGAATTCAAACGGACAACTTGAAAAACTTTATTTCACCTGAAGAACTTGATCTGATCAATAAATGCCTGGCAGGCGAAAGAGAAAGTCAGCAGTTATTGTATCAAAAATACGTCAATGCCATGTACCACACGGTGGTAAGGATGGTTGGCAATGCCGAAGACGCAAGAGATATTATTCAGGATGCATTTATTAAAGTTTTCAACAACCTGGAAACATTTCGCAGAGATTCCACTTTAGGTGCCTGGATCAAAAGAATCACCATAAACTCCGCACTGAATTTTCTGAGAAAGGCCCAAAGAACCCAAACAATGCCCTTTGAAGACAACCTAAATGAAACACCCATGGAAACCGAAGAAGTGAAAAACATAAGCATGAAAACCATCCACAATGCTATTAAATCACTACCGGAAGGCTCAAGGATGGTACTGACGCTTTTTCTCCTGGAAGGCTATCAGCACAAAGAGATCGCCGGTATTCTGGGAATCACAGAATCTACATCCAAAACCCAATATAGAAGAGGAAAACTCCTGCTTCAGGAAAAACTCAAAGCTTTGAAAACAATTTGAAACCAGAAGAAAGTTCAGAATGAATAGTGGTGAATGTTGAATGATGAATTGTTAATCCCTGAATAAAGTTGACCGTTTGAAAACTCCTGGAAATTCTTTAACAACTTGAACAAAATTTTGAAATGGATGCTTTAGAAAAACATATACGCAAGAATCGCGAGGAACTGGACCGGGTAGAATCTCCGGATATTTCAGGGATGTGGAATGAAATTGAGCAACACATTCCTGGAAAAAGGAATAAGCGCAGTGCCTTGATCATTGGCCTTCGACGCATAGCTGTGGCTGCCTCCTTTATGCTTATCGGTGGGTTTGCAGTCTGGATGTTTATGAACCAGCAAAACTCCAATGACAACACATTAGCCCAGTTTTATCCGGAGCTGTTGGAAATGGAGAACAACTATGTTCAGACCATTGCCCAAAAGGAAGCAAGCATTCCATTTGACAGCCTTGACCAGTTTCTGTTCGAGGATATCCTGGATGAATTGGCAACGCTCGAAGACATGAAAGCCACCACTCTCGAAGATCTCCCTCAATACTCAAAAAATGAAAGAGTTGTAAATGCTCTTATGAAATATTACGAAAGAAAAATTCAAATACTTGAAAGATTATCAAACGAATATCAAAAAAGCAAACGTCATGAGAAGAAACGTGAAATTCAAATTTAAATTCATAGGAATACTCGCACTGCTGGTTCTTTTCCAGTCGGCAGGTTTCGCTAAAGAATATAAATCCAAAACCATTAGTAAAACACTGGATGCCAAACCCAATGTTTTTGTTTTACACAAATACGGTCCTCTGCAGGTTGAAGCTTCCAACGATGGAAAAGTACACTTTGAAGCAACCCTGACTTTTGATGCAAACAGCGAAGCAGAT
Organism: Bacteroidota bacterium; assembly: GCA_008501835.1. Classification (GTDB taxonomy): domain Bacteria; phylum Bacteroidota; class Bacteroidia; order Chitinophagales; family Saprospiraceae; genus BCD1. Next base: position 1,652 of record QQUB01000014.1, on the reverse strand, counting down.
GCTAATGAAGTTTTTAAACATTTTGACATCAGTGTAGGAGAAGCAGGAAATGAGATCGTTCTGGAAACAGAATTTGATGTGCGCAGCTGGAACCAGTCATTCGGCTCTATTTCCATCAGGTTCAAAGACGGGCAAAAGGTGAAGAACATCAGCAAACTCAAGATCAATATGGTCGTTAAGGTACCTAAAATTGAATATTTGAAACTCAAGAATAAATATGACAAAATCAAGGTACTCAACAGCCTTGATCACGACCTGGAAGTAGAACTTTATGAAGGACAATTGAATACAAAAAACGTCAATGGCAAACTCAATCTTTCCCTGAAATACAGTCAGGCAGAGTTGGGTAATTTCAATCAGGCGAAAATTGAACTTTATGAATGCACCCTCAGCTTAGGTAACGGAAAACAGGCTAACATCAACAGTAAATATAGTCGCTGGACGCTGGGAAGTACTCATAGCCTGGTTGTAGATGCTTATGAAGGAAGAGGAGAAGCCGGAATCATCAAAGGCCACCTTGAAATGAACAGCAAATACTACCGGTTTACTGCTTCAGAATTTGAAACGGCAAATGTGAGCATGTATGAAGGATGTTTTACCGCCCAAAAAGGCAAATCCATCAAAGGCCAGAATAAATACGGATGTATCAATATTGATCACATCGGCGATATCGATCTGGAAAGTGCCTATGAAACTGATGTTACTGCTACGAGCATAGGAAACCTAACCGTTCAAAACGGGAAATACAGTAATTTTAAAACCGATAAACTGGATGGAGGAATAAAGGCAAATACCTATGAAGGGTTCATTAAAGTAGGAATGGTTGGAGAAGGTTTTTCAGGAATTGACTTCGAGAGCAAATATACCAACCTGGAAGTAGGCATTCCTTCCTCTGTTAAATACCGCCTCGACGGAGATATGCAATATACCGATATCGATTATCCGGAAGATCGTTTTGATACCCGGACTTATATTGAAAAGAATTCAAAGATTACTATTAGCGGTAAAATTAAAGGTGCTTCCGACAATAGTCCTTTGATTAAACTGAAAGCCTATGAAGGCAATATAAATCTGGACTAATCCAGGTAGAAATCACCCTACAAAAAGAAAAGGCAGGCCTCCGAACGGAGGTCTGCCTTTTTAAATAATATGATACAAGCATTAATTTTTAAATATCCTTTGACGTCCGATCTTTCCATCCTGGATCAGACTTACGAGATAAACTCCATTAGGTAATTGCTTATCAAGGTCAAATTCCAGGGTATTCATTCCTGTATTTACATCAACAGTTTTTTCTTCCAAAATCACTCCCTTCAAATCAGTTACCTGAAGTGTAACTTCACCTGAATTATCTGAATGGAAATTAATGAACAACTTTTCCGTCACCGGATTTGGGTAAGCTGCAATTTCCACCGGAGGCTCCTCGGCAGTATTGTGCAAAGCAGTTACACCATGTGGGGTCATGAGGAATACATTGTCCTGCATAGCTGCAACTCCCGTGTTATCCATAATTATGTCCTTAAACCTTGTTTGTTTAAGTTCTGCTATTTCTTCGGCGGTAAAAGCAGGGTCATTTTCATAGTAAAAACGGTCCCCGTCACGTAATGACCTGAACTGTCGTTTCATTATAGTCATTACGGTTTCCCCAAAGA
>QQUB01000526.1 GCA_008501835.1 Bacteroidota bacterium | reverse complement strand
GCTTCTTTGAAATTTTTTCTTTAAAAGTTATTAAACCCGTTCACTAACAGGAAAAAGGAAATTTGGAAAATTGTTATTGTTTTAATCCATACCTCCAACTTCCATTCTTCCTCTTGTTTTGTTCTTCCGAGAAATCAATTAAAAAAATATTTTGGTTTTTATTTCAGAATAGGTTACTTCCTCAGTCTTCTTCCGGGATAATTACTTTTTCCGATGTTTGGATATAGGTAACGAGTTCCTGCAGGTCCCAGGCCTTCTCTATTTCAAAATCATTGATCTTTGTACGACGTAATGCCGATAAATATGCTCCACTTCCCAGTGCTTTTCCAAAATCATTGGCCAATGAACGTATATAGGTACCTTTACTACAGGTCACTTCAAAATCAATTTCATCACCTTCCACACGGCTTATCTCAAAATCATAGATGATTACTCTCCTGGATTTGATTTCCGCTTCCTGACCTTTTCTTGCTCGTTTATACAGGGGCACACCATCCACTTTTACAGCAGAAAATATCGGAGGATACTGATCCTGTTCTCCGAGAAACTTTTTTCGGGTTTCTTCGACGAGTTCGGGTGTTATGTGATCGATGGGAAAAGTCTCATTAACTTCTGATTCAGCATCAAATGACGGAGTGGTGCCCCCGAGTTTCATGGTACCGGTATACGTTTTGGGCAATCCTTGAAAATCGTTGAGCTTTTTGGTAAACTTCCCCGTGCAAATGATGAGCAAACCCGTTGCCAGCGGGTCCAGTGTGCCTGCATGTCCGACCTTGATTTTTCTAATACCCAACCGATGTTTAATGGCGTAACGTAATTTGTTTACCACATCAAAAGATGTCCAGCCAATCGGCTTATCGACGAGTAAAACAGTTCCGGATTTAAAATTATATTCAGGATGCGTATCCATTAAAACTTAAAATCTAAAGATTCAAAAAACTAGGGTTGAATTTGATTATCCAGCTCAAAAAACGCCAAGTGCAGCCGCAATCGCAAAAGCTCCCACAATAAAACAGTACACGGCAAAGTAGCTCAATTTACTGCTCTTTACGAGTTTCAACATCCATAAACATGCCAAAGTTCCTGTGATAAAAGCTGCGACAAATCCAAAAACAAGCGGTAAAACCTGATCGTTGTGAGAAACAAAAGTACCGTCTGCAAAATCCTTTATCATTTTTCCAAGAATCAGGGGTACTACCATTAGGAATGAAAATCGAGCTGCCCTTTCACGATCAATTCCCAACAGAACAGAAGTAGAAATCGTCGCTCCAGAGCGGGAAATGCCCGGTAAAATTGCGATCATTTGAGCCAATCCGATAACAATAGCATTCCAATAAGAAACCTTTTTGCCGGTATTTTTAGCTCGGTCTGCTAAAAAAAGTAATAGGCCCGTTACAATCAACATCGCTCCAACGAAACCGATCCGACGGGTAAAAAATCCAGCTATTTCTGTCTCGAAGAACAATCCAACAAAAACCGCCGGGATCATGGAAAGAATTATTTTTAACGAATAGATCAACTCTTCATTCCATTTAAATTGTAGCAACCCCTTAATTATTTCAAAAACTTCCTTTCTGAACACAAGAATGGTACTCAAGGCGGTTGCCCCGTGTAAAGTGACAGTCATCAGCATACTCATGGATGCTGCATTATCATCCTTAAGTACGTATTTTGCCAACTCCAGATGTCCGCTGCTACTTACAGGAAGGAATTCGGTAAGCCCCTGGATTATTCCGAGAATAATCGCTTCGATCAGGTCATTCATTCAACTAACTACTTCTTAAAAATGGCATAAATCTCCACCCCAAGGCCCAGGAGAATTACAATAGGGGCCAGAACTGTCCTGCGGAAACTGTAAATCAGATCAGGATCCCAGGTGTTTGGATCAGGCATTTTTCCTCCTGACATCAAAAACAGCCCAATGATGATCAGCAATGCTCCTGCTCCCATCCAGATGTAATTATCCTTGTTAAAAAGCAAGGACCGTGATGCCGAGCTGGCAGATGTGTTTCCTTTGGAACCAGAGGAAGTCTTTTTGCTTGTTGTTGAAGTGGTTACAACAACTTTTTTCTTTTGACTTTTACTCATGTTTTATGTTATGTTTATGCTGTTCAATAAAGGTCATCCACACGCATTCTCAAATATTTCTTAACTACACTCCGTGTGCTGAGTGTGTTAATCAAAACACCTAACAGGATCAACCCCAAAAACATCCACGCAAATAAGGTCCAATCCTGTAATTCTCCCAGACTGGGTAAACTCGCTTCCGCCCAGAAAATGATCAACACCAAAATTCCTCCGGCGATGATGGAACTAATAAATCCGTGTCGCATAGCTCTCAAAACATATGGGCGGCTGATGAATTCCCAGGTGGCACCAACCAATTGCATATTCTTAATGATAAACCGATTGGCATATAAAGCCAGTCGTACCGTGTTATGAATAAGCGTTACGGCTACAAATATGAAAAACAGGCCAATCCCGAGAGTAATCCAGCTGAGTTTCCGAACATTATTTTCAATGTTGTCCACCAGGTTTTCCTGATAAAAAACATCATTCACAATGGATTCATCCTTTAAACCTCCCTTGATGTTCACCAGACTATCCGTATGTGCATAAGCTGCATTTACATTAAACGTGATCACATCAAAAAACGGGTTCGGCATATCCAATTTTAAGAAATCCTCCCCGAATTCCTGCTTCATCTCGTCCTGGGCAGTTTCTTTATCCACGTATTCCACGCTTCCTGCTTTGGTGAAAACTTTGGAATCAATAGTTGCTTTCAAACCATTGACTTCCTGTTCCGGCACATCATCCTTCAACTCAACAATGACTACGACCTTTTCTTTGAACGATTTAACCAACCGCTGACCATGAGCGATCAACAGACCAAAAAAGCCCAGCAGAAACAACACAAGCGCAACACTCAGAATCGAATAAAGGTAGTTCGGCCTTGTTTTTATTTTCAATGTGTCAGGAAGTTCAGACATATGCGACGGATACAATTCGGGCAAAATTAACATTATTGTTTCGTTTTGTGCCTATTTTTGTACCCAAACTTAATTCCATACCAGACGTTACTCATCTAAAGAAACCCATTAACAACAACTTCATTGTATATATCTCAAAGAAAATATGAATTAAAAATTTTCGTTTGAAAATCAACACATTAAACTTTTTAAATGGATTACAGGCCCCGTGTTTTTATAAATTTAAAAAGTCTTTTGTTCCAAAAAACCGATTAGAGCATGTTTAAATTTTTAAACATACTCTTATTACTGACATACTCTAATTACTTTCTAATGGGAAAACACACATTTACATTCAGCCTTATTTTCGTAATAAACTTACTGGCCATTTCTTTATTTGGGCAATCCAAATTACTGAATCCCTCCTTTGAAGGAGAACCTCAGGATGCAACTGTTCCCGTTGCCTGGCACCCATGTGCACTTGGTACCACTCCTGATATTCTTCCAGGCGTATGGGGAGTTTATTCAGAACCTTCTGAAGGGGATACCTTTGTTGGACTCATCACTCGGGAAGACGGGTCTTATGAAAGTATCGGTCAACGCCTCATTTCCCCTCTGAAAAAAAATGAATGTTATCAATTTTCGGTTGACCTGGCTCATTCAAAAACTTATTCAGGTTACAACAAACCCATTAAATTGCGTATTTGGGGAGGCAACACAAAATGTGAAAAGCGACAACTGATTCTGGAAACAGATTTTGTCAATCATTCGGCCTGGAAAACCTACAAAATCAAATTTTCTACCGAAGAAGAGCTCAGATATCTTATCTTTGAGGCCCATTATAAGGACGGTTCATTTTCCAGAAGAGGAAATATCCTGATCGATAATGTAACCAATATCAAAAAGTGCCCGAGAGTGTAGATGGGAGTACCAGTTGGCAGTACCAGTCTGCAGTCTTCAGTTCACAGTCTGCAGTCGGGTGTGAGGTTTGGGTAGAGGGTTGGAGTTTAACCGCAAATGGAAGGAACTGACATCCCGAACCTGTTTGCTCGGCATCGCCAGGCAGACAGGTTCGGGATGTCGCTATGCTCAACTTGAACCCCTTGAACCCCTTGAACCCCTTGAACCCCTTGAACCCCTTGAACCCCTTGAACCCCTTGAACCCCTTGAACTATTTGAACAACTTGAACTATTTGAACAACTTGAACTTTATACATATTCAACAAAATTATTAAACCAACATATTCCTGATGAACA
>QQUB01000831.1 GCA_008501835.1 Bacteroidota bacterium | reverse complement strand
GAAAGCAATGATGTCAGGGTCGAGAGCCCTTAGTATTCTTTCAAAATGTGGAACCCTCGCCGGATTGGTAAGGCCGTCGAACAAAGTGTTATAGGCCACAAGGCGAATGTGTTCTGAAACTTCCTTTTCAAGGTTTATGGGTTGATAAGCTTCAACAGGTGTATCATCAAAGGTATAACTGAATGGTGTGTCTGCATTTGGTAATTCATCTCCGTTATGCCAGTTTTTAAACAGGATTTTTACCGTAGGTCCTGAAAATAACGGTTGGATGTTTTCAGGCACGGCGTCACGTGCAATGGCAATTTCAAAGGAAGTGGAAGTGATGGTGGGACCCATTCGAAGACTAACTTCAGCAAATGGAATAGTCACCGAAGGAGTTGATACATGATAATCTCCTGAAAGATCACTGAAATTAAGGCCAAGTTCAGCGCCAAAGCCATCCTGAATCTCCAGACCTGTATTGTCATTCATATCTGTATCGAGATAGAGGAAAATGCTGTGACTTACAGGGTCATCTTCTTTGAGGTTTATTTCCGTGTCAAGATCTATTTTGATAAAAAGGAATTCCTCATCGTTAGTGACCTGAAAAGATAAAAGATCCACATTACTAAGGGTTTCAGCAGGGTCGGTATGTTGCTGGAGATCATTAGTCCAGTCATCAAATTTCCCATCAATAGTAATGGGTGCTGATTGACTGTAGCCCAATACGTTTAGTAAACACAAAAGGATAAAAGAAAAGAGCGCTCGGTTCATTATCAAAGAATTTGAAAGTGATACCGAAAATTAATCAATTCTTTTAAAACTTAGGACAAACAACGAGGTCGTTTTCGTAATTTCCAAGATACGCCAGGGAAATTTCAAAAGTACTCCTGCCCTGACTTGCATTGGAAAGGTCTGAAATGTTGGCATCATAACTAAGGCCCACAAGAAAGTTCTGGTATTCAATTCCCGCGAGAAAAACAACTGCGTCGGCAAAGATATTTTTCTGCTCATTGCCTGCCAAACGACCCCATGAACCTAAGTGAAGGGCGGTTCCGGTTATAGAATTCAGGGAAAACCTGAAATTGGCACCAGCATTGGCAGAAAAGTGAGGTCCCTGAAGATAACCAAGGGCACGAGGAGAAATTTTAATATAATCTCCAATTGGAAAAACAATATTCACATAAGCTGAATACTTCCTGTGCAACCTGTTGGAAGGAAAATCTTCGGGGTCTTTTTCATCGTAATAGAAACTCACCTCAGGAGTGGTGATATGACTCATGGCCGCCCCTGCAAAGATTTGCGGTCTTCTGGATGGAGCATAGGAATAATTAATTCCAACATTATAGTCAGCGTAAGCGAAATTGTTTTCCGGGAAAACTTCGCCGGTAGCTTCTGTATATCCATTGGTACCGTTGAACTGATCATTAAAGTTCAGGGTGGAGTAATTGGTATTCCGCTGGGCAATTCCCAGTTGGAAACCCAGGGATAGGTATTGATTACCTCTGGGACTTAATCCCTTGTGGAATGCTCCTGACAGCAGGATTTGATTGGTGGAAAAACTCAGCCCGGGAGAATCTTTATGAAAAACAATACCAAAGCCGGCGGCATCTTTGTTTTTTGAACGGTCCTTCCACAGGTGGAAACGGAAATCAGAAGTGGTGGAAAAGGTGGTTACAGGTTCATCAAGCACCGATCTCCATTGATCACGATAGATGAATGAAACACGGAAGTTTCCTTCGAATGCACCGGTAAGCGCAGGGTTTAATGTCACCGGTGAGGCATAAAACTGGCTGAAGTCCTGGTCCTGCGCCAGGGCTGAACCATTTATGAAAAAAATACTGAGTAGTATTAAGGTTATTCTTTGCATGAATTGAAACGATTAACTTTTCAGGTGGCCAAAGGTACAAAATAATGCTAGAAAGTTATGACCATTGTTGTTCTATGAATGAACGCGAGGGCATTGAATTTATTTTCTGTTTGGTGTAGTTTGACATTAGAATAAAAAAATTATTATTTTTGACAAACAGTAAAAAACAGCAGCCTTGATGACATACGCCATATGCCCTGTCAGTACCGCCCCGGTGCGCAATACTTCTTCACACAAAAGTGAAATGATCTCCCAGTTATTATTTGGGGAATTGGTGGAAGTGCTGGAACTGAAAGGACGCCAATGGGTCAAAGTAAGGTGCTGTGATGATAATTTTGTAGGATGGGTGTCCAGTAATCAATTGGAGATCATCACACCTTCCGAATACGAAATCTATCGCGACAACTTCGCTTTTGTTTTTGATTTTTTCCATCCTGCACATGCCAATAGTCACTTCATGCCTTTGATGGTCGGTTGCCGGTTGCCAAATTTTGACGGGATACAGTTCACTATCGGGGAAAATACTTTCAATTTCAGTGGACGGGCTGTGTACCCCCAAGATGCTAAACGCGATCCTGAGATTTTGGTGAAATTGGCTAAAATGTATTTGAATGTGCCATTCCTCTGGGGAGGTCGTTCGGCTATGGGGATTGATGCCCCGGGCTTCGTGCAAGTAGTTTGTCGGATGAGTGGGATCCAGTTACCCAGGGAGGCTGAAGAGCAGATTTACTCCGGAGATAATGTGGAGTTTATCGATCATGCCCTGCCAGGAGACCTTGCCTATTTTGAAAATACCAGGGGACGAATCACGCATGTTGGAATATTGCTGAAGGATAAGCAGGTTATCCATGCTTATGGAAAGGTCCGGATCGACGATATTGATCATTTCGGAATTTTCAACCAGGAACTTAAGCGGTATACCCACAAATTAAGACTGATCAAGCGTATTTTCTCGCCAAAGCAGGAATCCAAAAATGATGCTGCCATAAAATCTGTCGGCGAAGCTACCCAGATCGAATTGTTCTGATAAAATTTCCATCAAAAGAATTTGCAGTGTTCAACTATGAATAGTTGAGGCATGTTTGTAATCAGCATAGACAATGTCAGGCATATCCTGTGTCAGGGCGGCTCCTGAATTTTAACATTGGAGTTGATACTTTTACTGGAATTGCCTAATTTGTAAGAGTAATGCGAAACAAGCGAAAACCATTCATTTAATGGATCAAAATGCGTCTTACCACAACCTGCCATTATTGTGAAAATGAACTCAGGCTGGCTTTCTCCCATCCGGATAAAGATGAGCTCATTAAGGAAAAAGGAGATCTTTTGGATTTAACCTGCCACCATTGTCATCAGGAAGGGCAGTACCCTGTGAAAGATCTTAAAGCAAAAGAGGAGAGGAAGGTCATCCTGATCGCTTTTGTTATTATGCTGCTACCCAGTTGGATAATGGGGTTAATGTTGTGGGAAGAGATTTTTCTATCAAGTATTATTTACAATGTTTTAGCTGTTATTTTATTGAGCCTGGTCCCTTACCTTTTGTATCTAGAACTCAAAGCTCAGGAACGATTGGATACCCACAATTTTAACCATCAGTAACGTCCAAATTGATTTCCCGGAATAGGGGTGTTTATTCTTCAGGATACTCATATAATTAAAAGCTATGAATATGCAAAGTAATTCTTTTGCTGTTGTTACCGGTGCCAGCAAAGGCCTGGGAAAGGCACTCGCCGAGGAGTTGTCAAAGAGAAAAATCAACACCATCATTATAGGCCTCCCCAATGAAGGATTGCCAAAACTTTCCAGAAACCTTATGGCTCAATTCGGAACGGTTTCTGTTCCTTTTGAAACTGACCTTACGGTAAAGGAAAATATTGTACAGCTGGCCAGTGAAATTAATAATCAATTCCCGGTCAGCATTTTAATCAATAATGCAGGGGCCGGCGGTACCAGGCGGTTCACGGAAGTTAATGTTGATTATATCGATCGGATTATCCAGCTCAACATTATGGCAACTTCTGTTATGACGCATCAGTTGTTACCTAATCTGGAAAAACAAGACCAGTCGTATATTTTGAATGTGTCCAGTATGGCTGCATTTACTCCAATCGGATACAAAACCGTCTATCCGGCTTCCAAGGTTTTCGTGCATTATTTTTCAAGAGGTCTATATCAGGAATTAATCGATTCCAACGTTTTTGTGAGTGTCGTCAATCCGGGCCCTATGGAAACGAACCCTGAAGTAACCCGAAGAATACAGAAACAGGGATTTTTGGCCAGAATGAGCCTGATGACCCCTGAAAGAGTTGCTCAGGTGAGTATCCGTCAGTTGTTCAAAAAGGATTCTATGATTATGCTTAACAGAGCCAATGGATTTAACTG
>QQUB01000088.1 GCA_008501835.1 Bacteroidota bacterium | reverse complement strand
ATGATGGTCCAGGGTTGAGCCTCTTTTACAGCAATTTCAAATCCTTTAAAATAAATCTCACTGAGTGCTCTTTCCGAAACAATGGTATTGATCTTGAATCTGTTGGTTTCCTGATTGTTGGCAACAAAGTGTTTGATAGAAGTTCCGATGCCATTTGATTCGACACCATTGACAAAAGCGGCGGCAATCTTTCCAGAAAGCAGAGGGTCTTCTGAGTAATATTCGAAATTCCTTCCGGATAACGGGTTGCGATGGATGTTCATTCCGGGAGCTAGCAGAATGTCGACACCATATTCTTTGGCCTCATTGCCCACTACCTGCCCAATTTGGTAGAGCAAGTCTGTATCCCAGCTGGATGCGAGCATGGTGGCAACCGGAAAGGCAGTGCAATGATAGGTCCTGTCGGGTTGAGTATCCCTGATGGGGTCAATGCGCACCCCTGCCGGGCCATCAGCGAGGATCATGGAGGGGATGCCTAAAGAAGGTACATCAAAGGTACTGCCGGCTGCTCCGGGTACCTTTTCCTCCCGTTCTGTTTCATGAATTCCAGGCATATTCATACCCATGCCTACTACCAGATGAGCTTTTTCTTCAAGTGATAATCTGGGAATCAAATCAGCTATTCGTTCCTCATCGGATAATTCCGGATTTTCAAATTTTTCCATTTTACCGTTGTTGTTCAGATCCTTGAAATCAGATTGTGCATTTACAGTAGAAGCAATAAAAGTAAGCAGTAGCAGAGTTATTTTGAAAGGATTTGGCATAATAAAATATTCTTATTGTGTCATAATGACGCAAAGATCTGAATTTTTTAAGAATTTTCCATATTTTTGGTCAAATTTTCAACTTATGCATGATTTTGCTTTGGAAGGGTATCATCCGGGTTTGTCTTTGGATTGCGTCATTTTTGGGTTCCATGAAAATGAACTCAAGGTTTTATTGCTGAAAATGAAAAACTGGGATAAATGGGCTCTGCCGGGTGGTTTCGTGCCAAAAAACATGGGCGTCGACGAAGCGGCTGCTGAAGCCCTTTTTGAAAGAACAGGGCTCAAAGATATTTTTTTAAGGCAATTCTATTTATTCGGAAACCCTGAACGGAACAATGCTGATCATGTCGAAAAACTGGTAAAAAGAGGCGTGATACAGGAAAACCTGAAATCGTGGTTCAGTCAGCGTTTCGTATCAATGGGGTATTATTCCCTGGTTGAGTTTTCAAAAGTGACACCGGTTCCGGATACGATTTCAGAATTTTGTGAATGGAAGCCTTTGAGTGACCTGCCCCCAATGATCATCGATCATGAGGAGATTTTGCAAAGAGCGTACCAAACATTGAAAAAGGAACTGGATGATGAACCTGTATGGTTGAACCTATTGCCTGAAAAATTCACCATGACGGAATTACAAACGCTGTACGAAACCATCCTGGGTAAGCAATTGGATCGCCGGAATTTCAGAAGAAAGATCCTGTCCTGGGAAATCCTGGTGGAAACCGGTGAGCGGAGAACGGGGGGACGTCATAAGGCTCCGATTTTATATCAGTTTGATCTTGAAAAATACGATCGGGCATTGCGGGAGGGATTGAAGCAAGGGTGGTGATCTCATCCCGTCGCTAAGACCTCCGAGGTTTCTAAAACCTCGGAGGTCTAGCCCCCAGCCCCCATTTAATAGAAGCCATGGAAAGGCTTAATGTGACATTTTTTTAACACTTATTTTACTTGCTCAACATTTTTTCCAATCTTGCCAGTCTCGCTTCCAGCTCCTCATTTTTCTTTTGTTGAACTTCCAGGTCAGCAGTAAGTTTGTCAATTTGCTGCTGTTGTTCCTGAACAGCTTTCAGGGCAATGGTGCTGAAGCCTGCATAATTCACTGCATGAATACCTTTGGATCTTTCATCCTGGCTTTCCATGACCAGTTCCGGAAATAGTTTTTTAACATCCTGAGCAATGAATCCAATGGAATTTTTTCCGGTCGGATTATTATCCTTGTATTGGTATTTTGCTGGTTGCATATCCATTACCCGATCCAAAACATTATCCAAAGGTTGGATATTTTGTTTCAGATTACGGTCAGAGGCATAGAAATATTCGCCTGAGGTTCCATCAAATTCTCCGCGGAAATTTCCATCGGAAAACAGACTCAGGTTATAATTCGGATTGTCAACTGCATAAAATTCCCAATTGTTATAGGTGCCGCTTCGTTCAATTAATAATCCATAATCCTCATGCACCAGAGCGAGCATATAACCTCCTGCACTGCCTGGTTCTTCACCAACTGAAAGCCCGGAGGTTCGTACCTCCAGATCTCCCAAGCCAAAACCATCGGGTGAACTGGAAGCAATTCTGTTGTAAGGAGAAGCGGCATCCATACTCAGGTTGTATTGACCATTGCCTACTTCGATAGCACCTCCAACATTATCACCAACCGTAATGGCAGGTATTGTCCATCCCTCGTTGAGATTCTTACCTATCACCAGTGCCTGATCCGGGTTGTTATTACCAAGACCTACATTGCCGTTCCCAAGCACAGTGAAAAGATCTTCACCAAAACTGCCATCCTGCTTATACGCTAGATTGAAATTGGTGTTTTGATCTGAATTGCCAACATAACCTCCCAGGGACCACTTTCTGTTACCGTAATAGGTATTTTTGAAATCCAGCCGGGCATAATCATTACCTTCCTCCCGTAACAAAAGGGTAGGGTCAGAAGTAGTGGAATTATGGAATATTTCCATTCGGCCATCTGCTTCATCCGTATTGACGCCGACCCGGCCTAAACCCGTTTGAACGGCTAATTTATTATCGTTCTCATTTTCAAAATAACCTCCTGCCCCGTTTCCGGAAGAGCTACCCAGCACTCCGGAACCATCTCCTTCCGTTATTCCCGCCAGGGCTGAATAGTCATTGGCTGAGTTGGAAAGGTAAAAGTAACCTGCTTCCCAGTCACTGTCGTTATTGTAGACTTCAAGAGTGGACAAAGGTTCTGCAGTGTTGATACCCACATTTCCGTCACTGAAATCGATTCCTGTACCATTTTCTGACCAAAGGCTATTTCCGCCTGAAGGTAAGGTCACGCTACCTCCGCCATCGGACAAGGTGAGCATGTTACCGTTGAGGCTAATGTTCTGAATTTCATTTCCAGGATCAGCATCGGCATCTGTACTGTCATCAATGAAAGAACCGCCACCATTTGATAAAGTTACGGTGTTTCCATTTTTAATGATGGTTTGCAATTCATTTGTTGGATTAGCGTCTGCATCGGTTACACCATCCTGAATAACGGCCAAATTCACTTCTCCTCCATCGTCTGATAAAGATAATACGGTACCATTCAGCGTTAATTGCTGAATTTCATTCAATGGATTGGCATCGGCATCTGTTCCTCCGGTAGGAATGGAAATAGAATTACCATTTGTCAGGGACAGTTCATTTGTGTTTATATCGAATGAAAGGGTTTGTAATTCGTTTTCCGGGTCAGCATCAGCGTCTTCTACACCATCTTGAAGTGGAGAAAGATCAACCATATTTCCATTACTTATTGATAAATGCATACCATTAAGATTCAGGGTTTGTTCGTCTTGATCTTCTGGCAAAGTTATGGAGCCTCCGCCTGCCGAGAGAATGAGGGTATTACCATTGAGAGAGAGGGTTTGCAATTCATTTTCAGGATTGGTGTCCATATCAGGAGTATTGTCTCCTGAGTCGAGTGCATATAATGCGTAAGGTACTGACAGAAGCTGACTTACGCCCATGGACAAATAATTGTTTCCTCCGTTTGGATCCATGTCTACCTTCAGGTAATAGGCATTTGAGGACCAGTCAAGACTGCTCATATTGCCGATGATAGGGACACCTTTTCCTACCTGCAGGGTAAAAACACCAAGGTCGCTTGTCAGTACTTCATGATGCTCGGAAAGGGCTATTGGACCGTTGGGGTTATTACTTAAAATACTGATTTTTATACCCAGAAGGGTGTTTACGTATGGATGGTTATCTGCATCCCTGGCCACGGCCTGATAGTTGAAGGCTTGTGGTGCCTGAGCATGGAGAAATAATGCCAAAAAGAATAAAGGGATAATAGTGCTTAGCTTTTTCATAACTTAAGGTTTGAGAGTTTATTAGATGGTGTTACAAGGTGTTATTATTGCTGTTTGTTGATTTTAAAGGTGCTTACCAGTTGATGGTTTTGATAAACAGATAACAGGTATAAACCATCCGGATAAGGAGATAGGTCAAAATCCGTGGTCAGGTCTGTGACTGTTGTTTTTGCCATGGTTTGCCCTAACAGGTTTGAAACCAAAACTTCAAGAGGTTCGTTGGTTTCTTTATCCAGTCTGAGCCATCCTGCCGTTGGGTTAGGGTACACATTCAGTTTGATTTCCAGGGGTACTTCCCAAATTGGAGTCAGAAAAAGATCGTAATACATTTGATGGAATCCTTCCCATAATGACAAATCATTTTCATATTCGGACACAGCCACCTCTCCGATGGTCCAATGCAAATTTTGTCCGTTGGAGGCAGTTTGAAAATCACCTGCAGAACCGATTACGGAATGGGAAAGACTCTGTGCCTGAAGGGAGGCTCCTGATATTAGCAGGAGCAGGGCGAAAATGAGATTTTTAGTAAAATTTTTCATATCACGGGTTTTTGATGAATGGAACCTCAATTTCGATAAAGGTTTATTTTTTTTCAGCTTTTTAAAATTTCCTTAGGAGTGTTTAACTCATTTTAACGGAAGGAGTCGTTGTTGGGAAATGTAATTGGGTTTTTTAAACTTGATTAAAAAAGTCTATTTTTGCCGCACATCCATTTGACCCGGCAATTGCTGCCTGCACATTTATTTGGTGTTTCGCCAAAGAACAAATCCTTTTTTCACCCTAATTTTTTTTGAATATGTTTAGAAAGATTGATTTACTGTTTTGTTTTTTGATAGGAGGGCTTTTCCTGCTGGTCGTTTCCTGCGAGCAACCCTCCGATGAGTGGAAGGATAAGGTGGATAATACTGATTTGCTGATGAATTCTTCCCGGCAATTGACGGATGTATTGATCCATGATATTTTTTCTCCTCCTGTAGCCAGCAGAGTGTATGCTTATCCATCTATTGCTGCCTATGAATGTGCCCGATTCCTCGATCCCGATTTTAAATCCTTTGCGGGGCAACTGAATGGACTGGAAAAACTGCCCGAACCGGATGTTGATCAGGAATATGCTTTTCAGGTTGCTGCAGTGCATGCGTTTAACCTGGTAGGGAAACAACTTATTTTTTCGGAGCAGATGATCACTGATTTAATGGTGGTTCAGGATTCACTGATCGATACTTATGGAATACCAAAGGCAATTCTCAATCGTTCCAGGGAATTCGGAGAAGAAATGGCCGCTGCAATATTAGAATATGCTGATAAGGATAATTATAAGGAGACGAGATCAGCTCCAAAATATACCGTAAAAAAAGACCCTTCCCGCTGGATACCTACCCCTCCCGGATATATGGATGGCATTGAACCTGAATGGCGCGAGATCAGAACCTTTGTGCTGGATTCAGCTCAGCAGTTCAAACCACCTTTGGCTACAAACTTCAGTACGGATAAGAATTCCCGGTTTTTTAAAGAAACCATGGAAGTGTATGATGCCGTTAATAATGCCACCTTCGAACATGTGGAGATCGCAAAATTCTGGGATTGCAATCCCTACGTGATGAACATTACCGGTCATGTAATGCTTGCAACCAAAAAGATCACACCAGGCGGACACTGGATGGAGATTGTGACGATTGCCAATAAAAAAGCCAATGCCAGCTTTACTAAAGCTACGGAGGCTTATGCCATGACGGCCATTGCACTGGTAGATGCATTCATATCCTGCTGGGATGAAAAATACCGTTCCAACCTGATTCGTCCGGAAACGGTGATTAATGAACACATTGATGAAAAATGGGCTCCGCTTTTGCAAACACCTCCTTTTCCGGAATATACCAGTGGTCATTCCGTGATTTCAAGAGCAGCTGCAGTTACCCTCACCAATGTTTATGGTGATAACTTTGCGTTTCACGATGATTCAGAAGTTCGGTTTGGATTGCCAGCCAGAGATTTTAGCTCCTTCCTGGAAGCTTCGGAAGAAGCAGCTATTTCAAGGCTGTATGGTGGAATCCACTATATGCCAGCGATTGATAATGGCGTGAAACAAGGAGAGAATATTGGAAACTTCATTGTTGCCAACGTAAAAACGAAATAAGGATAGTCCTGATTTCGATTAAACAAAAAAGCCCGGATTCCTTTAAGTCCGGGCTTTTTTGTTTGTACAAATGTGGTTTAATAAATTATCGCAATAATGATGATTACAACTACCAGAAAAGCTCCATGTACACGGTAATTCTTATACCATGGCAAATCCCGAAGTTGTACGGTTTCATTTCTGAGTTCCTGTGGAGTCCAGACGACTTTGGCAAGTTCGGAGTCCGGCTTGTGCTCGCCAAAGAGGCTACCGACGAAAATCGCCAGACAACTGATCAGGAAGTGGAAGAAGGCCACATACAGGAAGTTGCCCAACTCGATATCCAGCTTGAAAAGATCGATGCCTATGAGCAGGAAAGTGATCAGGGAACCAAGTATGATCGAGAGTACGGCTCCGGTATTGTTGGATTTTTTAAAGAACAACCCCATTACGAAAAGGGCCACAATGGGAGGACAGAACCACGCCAGGGTGTTTTGCAGGTAATCCCATAGTTTCTCGAATTTTCCAATCTGTGGAGCCCAGATTATGGCAAGGACCATAACTACAGTGGTGGTAATTCGGCCAATGGTCATCAATCTTTTAGAACTTAGATCCGGGCGAAGTCTGGTAACAAAGTCCATCGTAAACAGGGTGGAAACGGAATTTAATCCAGAGTCAAGGCTGGACATCATGGCTGCAATCAATCCAGCCAGTACAACTCCGAGTAGGCCGGTAGGAAGTAGATCAAATAACATGGTCGGATAGATCATGTCCATTTCGGTCATTTCCGGGTACAAAACCCTCGCAAATGCTCCGGGGAAGATCATGATGAAAAGAATACTCAGTTTCAAAAAACCGGCAAACATGGCACCCCATTGTCCCTGACGAAGGTTCTTGGAGGCCAGCGTCCTTTGGGTGATATACTGGTTTGTGCCCCAGAAGTAGAATCCCAGGAGCAATACTCCCGTAAATACCGCCGGCCAGGGCAGGACCTCGTCACTGGCAGGTTTCATAATGTTAAAGTGTTCAGGAGCAGTAATGGCCGTAACGGCATCCCAGCCGCCTATCTTGTCGTAAGCAAACCAGGTGATCAGTGAGGAGCCGAGTATGAGAATAACTGCCTGGATAGCATCAGTATACATTACGGAACTGAGACCTCCTGTAATAGTATAAATACCGGCAATCAGGGCCAGACCAATAATAATCTGCCAAAGAGGGAATTGTGGAAAGATCAGGTTGATGACCAAGCCTCCCGCATAGAGCGTCGCCGCAATGTCTACCAGTACGTTCAGGATGATGGCGATACCGGAAGCATAGGCCCGGACGACATAACTGTAGCGTTTTTCAAGATATTCCGGAATGGTAAAAATCTTATTCCTCAAATAAAATGGAAGGAAAAAGACAGCGAAAATGATGAGCACCAGCACAGCCATCCATTCATAACTATAAACAGAAAAACCATCTTTATAACCAGCTCCTGCCAGGCCTACGAGACTATTACTGGACATATTGGAGGCAAAGAGGGAAAATCCGATTATGGGCCAGGTAAGGTTTCTTCCCGCCAGGAAATAATCCTCTGCGTTTTCATGTTTTTTGCCAAAATAAAAACCCACCAGGATCACAAAAATCAAATAAAAGATAATGATCCCGGCATCAACTCCAGATAGTGAAAAATTCATGACTTTGGTACAGTTTTATTGTGTTCAATTGTATTTCGAAGCAGTGAATATAGGGTTTTCTGGATATTTAGCGGAATTTTATTTTAACCGTATGATGGAGTCATGTTAAGACTTTTCATAAATTCTGGCTTCCCATGGTGCCAGTTGACCGTTGTTTTCCATGTAATTGGAAAGGATCAGCTTGCCGGGGTCATCTTCGAGTGAATAATCCTGCGGAAGATCACTGAAATTCAAAAGGATGGTATAGCATTTTGTCTCAGACCATCTTTTGTAAATGAAAAGCGTATCATGTGCTTCTGACAAATCTTCGTAATGCCCGTAAATCAGCGTATCATTTCCTTTTCTGAATTCCAGTAGTTTTTGATAAAAATAGAAGATAGAATTTTTGTCGGCCAGCGCCTTTTTTACATTGATTTGCGAAAAATTTGGATTGACTTTTATCCAGGGAGTACTGTCACAAAATCCTCCATTTACCTGTTCGTCCCATTGCATAGGGGTACGAACATTATCCCGGCCGTTTTTGTTGGCCAGTTCCAGAAATGTTTCCTGTGACATTCCCTTTTGGGTAAGAATCTTGTGGAAATTCAAGGTCTCTACATCACGGAAGTCATCGATGGAATCATAGTTGACGTTGGTCATGCCGATTTCACTGCCCTGATAAATACAGGGAGTCCCCCTCATGGTCATGACCAGCGTTGCCAGAAGCTTGGCACTTTCCACCCGGTATTCCTGATCATTTCCGAATCTGGAAACCATCCGCACAAAATCGTGATTGTCCAGAAAAATGCTGATCCAGCCGGAGGGCCCCATCGCCTCATACCAGTCGCTAAAGATCTTTTTTAACTCCGTAAGCCCATAGGGCTCCTGATCAAATCTTCCCCCTGGTCCAAAGCCAAGGAACATATGATCCAAATGAAAGATCATATTCAACTCCCCTCTGTCGTGGCCGACATATTTCAAACCAACTTCAGGTGAGATTCCCGGACCTTCTCCGATGGTCATGATATCATAATGGCTCAGGACCTTTTCGTACATTTCATGGATGAATTCGTGTACTCTCGGACCATTGGAATAAACGTATTGAACCGTATCGCCAAAAGCTTTATGAGGGGTATCTTCAAATTCGAGCCTTTTGGATATAAGGGAAATTACATCCATTCGAAAGCCATCAATTCCTTTATCCAACCAAAATTTTACCAGGTCATAAATTTCGGCCCTTACCTGTGGGTTTTCCCAGTTAAAGTCAGGCTGTTTGGTGGTGAATAGATGGAGGTAATATTCTGCTGTTTGTTCATCGTATTGCCAGGCGCTCCCTCCAAAAAAGGATTGCCAGTTATTGGGAGGACCATCGTTTTGGCCCTTTTTCCAGATATAAAAATCACGATACGGATTATCCGTGGATTGACGTGATTTTTCAAACCACTGGTGTTCATCCGAACTGTGGTTGACTACCAGGTCCATGATCAATTTCATTCCTCGGTTGTGAATGCCACCCAGCAGCCGATCAAAATCCTGCATGGTTCCGAATTCGGGGTGAATATCCCGGTAATTACTGATATCGTAGCCATTGTCGTCATTTGGAGATGGATAAATTGGGCTCAACCAGATGATGTCAACACCGAGCTCCTTGAGATAATCGAGTTTTTCGATGATACCAGGAATATCTCCGATTCCGTCGTTATTGCTGTCGTTAAAACTTCGTGGATAGATCTGGTAGATAACCTGTTCTTTCCACCATTTTGGATAGAAAACCATGGTATATAAGAATTTTGTCCTGAGGAAAATGAAAATGGGTAAAACCGACTGGGTTTTACGAAAAACGAGTTGCTAAAATAGGGTTTTTCCTAAATCCTATTGAAGCTAATGCTTTAGAATTGTTGTGTTTATAGATTTGACAGATTGAAGTTCTACCAGTTTGGTTGGTACAAAAATTCTGGTGGGATCGTCTTTCTCCGTAGATTGGATGGATTCGATCAGTAATTTGCAGGCATTTCTCCCCATTTTATTTCCCGAGTCCTTGATATGGCTGACCTGGGGGTGAGTCAGGTAAGGGTAGATTCCATCGCTGATAGTCAATACGGATAATTCTTCAGGAACTGAAACTCCCAGGGCATTGATGTGGTACAGGCTTTTGGCGAGCAGTTCATCGGACATGGTGAAAATTGCGGTTATTTTCTTATTGTGGTTTAAAATTGCAGGCAGGATGAAGTCCAGATCTTCACTTTTATCCACCGAGATGATATTCTCTTTGGGTACAGGCAACTCCTTTTCAGTCAATGCCCTTACATATCCTTTAATCCTTTTTCTGGAAATGCTAAAGTTTGGGCTGCCAAAAATGCCTAAAATGTTTTTATGTCCATTTTCAATCAAATGAGCAATGCCTTTATAGCTGGCATCAACATTGTTTATGGTTATGGTGGGGTGTTGTTCATTGTCAATGGTCTTATCGAGTAAAACACACTTTATATTCGCTTGGGTCAGTTTTTCCAGGTGTTTCAGGTTATAGGTCTCTTTGGAAAGGGAGATCAACACGCCTTCCACTGCCCAACCCAGGCACTGGTTGATGACTTCAGTCTCTTTGACATAGCTGTCATTGGTTATGAAGGTGATCAGGGAGTATTTGGATTGATCAATAGTCTTGTTGATTCCTTGAATAAGGTTAGGAGTATAGAACATATTCATTTCGGGCAGGATCAGGGCAATCAGTCCGGAATGTTGTTTTCTGAAAAAGCGAGCATGGACATTTGTGGTATAATTGAACTCTTCAGCAGCCTGCCTGACGCGGTTTTTGGTGGCCTGGCTTATGTCCGGATGATCAGATAAGGCCCTGGAAACCGTAGATGTTGAAAGGTTCAACATTTTGGCCAAATCCTTAATCGTTACTCGTTTCATAGTTTAAAGATAACATTAAAAATTTTTATCCACAACAATCAATCCCGCAAACGTTTGCAGTAAGTTAACATTTCTTTGTCTTGAAAAAAAAGTATACAATTGCGTAATTATATTTTTGGATAAAAAGCTTAATGTTTGGATTTTTTGTTTAATTTTGGTTCTTATCTAGTTAAAACCACTTCATTCCAAAATTAAATTTCTTAATTCTCTCTGCAATATAATTTATTCGCGAGAATTTACCCCAAGCATTGTTTGGCTTAGGATGTCAAGATTGTGCTCAATCCAAATTTAATTTTATTTCAAACATTACCACTACAAAAGCTAATAATTTATTAGCAAGCTAAGGTTAACTTTTTGTTAAGTTTGCGCCGAACACTTAGTGTTCCAAATACGCTTTGAAAAAAATTATTATTCACAAAACTATTTAATCGGTATGAAAATGTACATTACCAAGTTTCATTTCTTATTGGTTCTGATGCTGGTAAGTGTTTCTGCCTTTGGTCAACGTACCATCACGGGTACAGTGACAGAGGAAGGAACCAACGAACCGCTATTCGGAGCCAATATCCTTATCAAAGGCTTTGATACAGGTACAATCACGGATTTTGACGGAAAGTATTCCGTTGATGTTCCTGATGGTGCTACTGCATTGGTCTTTTCTTACACGGGATTTGAATCGCAGGAAATCGCCATTGGGAGCGAGAGCGTTATAGACGTTGTACTCTCCGCAGGTTCTCTCCTGGATGAAATTGTTGTTATCGGTTACGGATCTGTAAAAAAGAGTGACGTTACCGGATCAGTTTCTAAAGTTGGAGAGGAAGATTTCAACAGAGGAGCCATCACTTCTCCTCAGGAGTTGTTAGCCGGTAGAACTTCCGGTGTTCAGATCGTTGGTAACAGCGGTGCTCCTGGAGCAGCAACCAAGATCAATATCCGTGGTACTTCCTCTATCCGTTCAGGTAACGATCCATTGATTGTGATCGACGGAATCCAGCTCGATAACAGAAGTGTTGAGCCAGGTGGAGATATCTCTCAGTTAGGAAGGGCACAGGGCTCTAACCCATTCGCATTTATCGATCCTAATGAGATCGAATCTATTGAGGTATTGAAGGATGCTTCTGCAACGGCTATCTACGGTTCTCGTGGTGCCAACGGAGTTATTCTCATTACCACTAAAAAAGGACGTTCTGGAAAGCCATCCATTGAATACAATGTTCAGCAAGGATTGAGCACTATTCTTAAGAGACCAGACATCCTTACAGGAGATGAATACAGAAACGCTTTAAGTACTGAAGGTCTTTCTAATGATAATGACGAAGGTGGAAGTGTAGATGCTTTGGATGCAATTCTACAAAACGGTTACACCAATTCACATTCATTGGGAGTCAGTGGCGGTGGAGAAGCTTATAAATATCGTGTATTCGGTAGTTTGTTTGATCAGTCCGGGATCATTGTGAATACCGGTTTGAGAAAATATACCGGAGGTATCAAGGCTTCTTTCAATGCACTGGATGATAACAGACTTACCATTGATTTTGGTATGACTGCTTCAAATGTTATTCAGGATGATGCGGCTATCTCTGACGATGCCGGTTACGAAGGATCTTTGATCGGTGCTGCTTTGCAATGGAATCCTACCAGAGCTTTGAAGAAAGCTGATGATTCTTATGATCAGGATGTTCTGGAGAACAGAAATCCATTGGCAATCAGTGACTATATCCATGACCAGTCAAACATTTCCCGTATCATTGGTAACCTGAGTGCAACACTTCGCCTTGTAGAAGGTTTGAATTACAAATTCAATGTGAGCATTGATAATGCAAGAGGGGAAAGAAGAGCTTCAGCCAGCCCGCTGTTGAACTTCAATGATATCTTCGGTCGTGGTCAGGCTATCGTTGGTAATAACCAGCTCGGTAGTGTTCAGTATACTCACACATTGAACTATCAGACGGATATCACTTCAAGTGTATCTATGAATTTATTGGGTGGTTATGAATACCTCAAGTACACCAACAGAGGTACCAACATCTTTGTTACTGACCTTGCACCTAAATTCGATCAGGATTATACAGACATTTTACAGTCTGCAGCAAACAATAACCAGCGTGTTGAGTCATTCAACAATCCGGATATTGAATTGCAGTCTTATTTTGCCAGAGGTATCTTTAACGTTTCTGACAAGTACCTTTTGACAGCAACTGTTCGTGCTGATGGTTCCAGTAAGTTTGGTGAGGAAAACCAGTACGGTATTTTCCCATCATTCGCTTTGGCCTGGAATATCCACAACGAAGCTTTTGCACCAGATGCATTTGACAACTTGAAATTGAGAGTTGGTTGGGGTGTTACCGGTAACCAGGAGTTCCCTGCAGGTGCAGCCCAGGAATACTACACTTACGAAAATGGTAACCTGACTCAGCGTAACAACCCGAATCCTGCATTGAAGTGGGAGTCCAGTAAGCAGCTGAACGTAGGTATTGATTTTGCCATCATGGATTACAGAATTACAGGTACATTGGATTACTTCAACAAAACTACCGATGACCTGATCCTGTTTGTTCCTTTGGCACAGCCTAACCCAAGTACTGATGGTCGTATCTACAGAAATGTAGATGGTACTATCCAGAACAGCGGTATTGAATTGGGATTGAACTTCAGTATTGTTGAGAAAGAAAACCTCAGATGGGGTGTTAATGTAAATGGTACTTACCTGACTAACGAAGTATCCGGATTTGGTACAGCTATCAATACCGGTGCTATCAGCGGACAGGGTCTGACGGGTGCTTTTGCTCAGCGTATTACTGACGGACAATCCTTGTTCGCGTACTACCTGCCTGTATGGAATGGCCTGAACGGAGAAGGACTTTCCGTTTATGAAGATCCTGTAAACGGTGGCGAAACACTGATCGCGACAGTTTCTACTGTTAAGCAATTTGTTGGAGATCCACTGCCTGACTTCCTGTTAGGACTTTCTACAGATTTGACTATCGGAAACTTCGATGTTGTAATGAACATCAACGGAGCATTTGGTTACCAGGTGTATAACAATACTGCGAATGCGGTATTTGTAAAGGGTAACCTTGCGAACGGAAGAAACGTAACTGCTGATCTCGTTGGTAACGGTGAGAGTACCAATAACTCTTATCCTGCTTCAACAAGATACCTCGAAGATGGTGATCACCTGCGTTTGTCTAACCTGACACTTGGATATACTTTCGACAACCTTCCAGGTTTGCTTAAAGGCGCAAGATTGTCACTTACAGGTACTAACCTGTTGTTGTTGACCGGATACTCAGGATTTGATCCTGTGGTTAACACAGATAAGAATATTGAAGGAATTCCTTCATTTGGTATTGAATATACACCATATCCAACAGCCCGTACCATTCTCGCTGGCTTGAGGATTAAATTCTAATTAAAAAAAAATAAAAACTATAAAGATGAAAGTTTTTAAAATCATAGGTGCCTTAAGCTTTTTGAGCTTTGCCTTATTCCTGAGTTCTTGTGAACTTGAGGAGAAAATTAAGGATGGGGTTGTGCCGGAAGCTGGGAACGTTGATGTCCAGGCTCTTCTGGATGATGCCTATCTTACACTGCAGCAGTTCCAGACCCAGGATAACATCTGGGCGCTTCAGCAGCACACTTCTGATGAGACCATGGGGCCTACCAGAGGAACTGACTGGGATGACAATGGTATCTGGAGAAGTTTGCACGACCATACCTGGGATGCTGAGCACAATTATATCAGAGCTTCCTGGAACAGTATGGGAAGAGGTCTTTACCTTTCCAATAACATCCTTGCGTTTAGTCCTTCCGCAGCTCAGGAAGCTGAAGCAAGATTCTTGCGTGCATTCTTCATGTATTCTATCGTAGATCACTGGGGTGGAGTTCCAATGCGTGAACCCGGAGAAGATATTGCTTCTACAGACCCAACAATTATGAGTTCTACTGATGCTACCCTCTTCATCATTTCAGAATTGGAATCCATTATGGGTAGCCTTCCTGATGAGGCTGAAGCACACCTTGCTTCCAAAAATGCAGCGAGAGCTTTGTTGGCCAAGGTTTATCTTAACAAAGGTGTTTGGACTGACCCTGACAGAATTGATCCTGCTTTTGATGCTGGAGATATGAACAAAGTGATCGAGTATTGTGATGCAATTATGGATTCAGGACAATATGAACTGGATGATGATTACTATGACAACTTCAGACCTAAAAATGACGAAGTTTCTTCTGAGTTGATCTTCACTTCTAAAAACCAGGGTGGTATCCAGGCTGGTAACGTGAGGTCAAGATGGTTCTGTACGTTGCACTACAACCAGAACCCTTCCGGTTGGAATGGTTTCTGTACCATTGCTGATTTCTATGACAAATTTGATGATCCTAATGATGTAAGATGGCGTTCAGAGCCTGCTGATCAGACTCCTGTTGGTGGTATTCCTGTTGGGTTCCTCGAAGGACAGATGTTCGATCAGGATGGTAATGCTCTTGAAGACAGAAAGGGTAACCCATTGGCTTTTGACAAAAATGTAGCCATCTTCGAAACCGGCGATAACCTTGAGGTTACCGGTGTACGTGTAGTCAAATATGTTATTGATTACGAAAGTGGTGATAATGTTGATAATGATTATGTTCTTCTGCGTTATGCTGACGTTTTGCTGATGAAAGCTGAAGCGATCGCAAGAGGTGGTTCCGCTACAGGTGGACAAACAGCAGCTTCTATTGTTGATGACATCAGAACTATCCGTGGCGCTTCTGCCAAAGGTGATGGTAGCCTTGATGCTATTTACAATGAGAGAGGGTTTGAATTCTACTGGGAAGGTTTAAGAAGACAGGATATGATCCGCTTCGGTACATTCCTCGATGCTTATAATGAAAAACCAGCATCAGAAGCTCACAGAGTATTGTTCCCTTACCCTGAAATCGAGCTTTCTGCAAATCCGAATCTGAAGCAAAATCCTGGATATTAATCTAATGTTGATGTTTAGTTTCGGAAATATCACATTTCAGATATAAAAGCTTAGAGGGAGGTGTAAAAACCTCCCTCTTTTTTTAAATTTACTTTTTTAGTCAATCTACGTATCAAGAATGAAGAAGTACATCCTCTTTTCCCTTTGGGTGCTTATCCTGGGTTGCCAGAATCGTGACAACCAGCCCGTTAAAGATCCATTGTTCGCCGAAGTTGAATCTTCTCAATCCGGCATCGATTTTGTCAATACGGTCGAGAACAATGAAGAACTGAATATTTTCACTTACAGGAATTTTTATAACGGCGGCGGAGTCGCCATCGGAGACCTCAATAATGATGGTCTCTCCGATATTTATTTCACCGCCAATATGGGCGATAATAAATTGTATATCAATAAAGGTGACTGGACCTTTGAGGATATAACCGAAAGCGCAGGGGTGGCTGCCTCCAATAAATGGAGTACCGGTGTGGTGCTTGTCGATATCAACAGCGATGGCTTTCTGGATATCTATGTATGCAATGCTGGTTATGTGTCCGGGCAGGATCAAAAAAATGTACTTTACCTCAATAATCAGGACCTTACTTTCACGGAAGCTGCAGCAGAGTATGGCCTGGATGATAATGGGTATACAACCCACGCTGCCTTTCTGGATTATGACAAGGACGGTGACCTGGATGTCTATTTGCTCAATAACAGTTTTATTCCTACCAATACTCTCAACTATTCCAATAAACGGGAGTTGGATGCTGAAGACTGGCCCGTAAAGGATTTCCTTAAAGGGGGCGGCGACAAATTCCTGCACAATGATAACGGGACCTTTGTGGATGTTTCCGAAGAAGCTGGTATCTACCAGAGTCTCATTGGGTTTG
>QQUB01000143.1 GCA_008501835.1 Bacteroidota bacterium | reverse complement strand
TTAAAGGCCAGATCCATATGTCCGTAAAACCCTGAGCTGTCAATTTTTTTTCGGGAATCTTCAATGTTGACAATTTGTGACTGAGCTGTTGATAGGGTTATAAAAAGGGCAAAAAGGGTCAGTGTAAGTTTTCTCATTTAAACAGTTGTTTTGGTTGAATTTCATACAAATTTACTAAATTTGCCTACACACTTTTTGACCATTCCATACGAATTAAAAAAGCAGCAGCCATCTCATCATTAGTCTCCCAAAAATTAAAAGATAATTGTCTAAAATTTCCTAACTTAATAAACTATCCGGCACTGTCCGGGTTTAATTGTACAATCATGCAAAAACACTTATTAACGGCATTGTTGCTGTTTGCTCTCCTGAGTAGTTGCGCAGAACAAGAGCCTGCAACAGAATCCAATCAAAACACAAACATTGAAGTGAATTATCCTGAAACAGCTAAGGTCGACCAGGTCGACGATTATCACGGTACCGAAATTGAAGATTCTTTCCGTTGGCTGGAAGTAGATACAGCGGCCAATGTAAAGGAATGGGTCGATGCCCAAAATGTAGTCACTCAGGGATACCTCGATCAAATTCCTTTCAGAAAAGCCATCGAAGAACGCCTGACTGATTTGATCAATTATCCAAGATTGAGCTCCCCTTATAATGTAGGAGAATATTACTTCTTCAACAAGAATGACGGCTTGCAAAACCAATCAGTGATCTATTATCAAAAAGGGCTTGAAGGGGAACCAGAGGTATTTATTGATCCTAATGCGTTATCTGAAGACGGGACTGTTTCCATTAGCCTGGTTGGTTTTTCAAAAGATGACAAATACGTTACCTATTCGAGATCAGAAGGTGGCTCAGACTGGAATACGCTGCACGTGATGGAAATCGCTACCAAAAAAGAAATGCCTGATGTACTGGAATGGGTGAAATTCTCTGGTGCATCATGGCACGGTAATGGCTTTTTCTACAGTCGTTATCCGGCTCCTGCGGAAGGTATGGAACTGTCCGGAAACAACCAATACCATTCTGTTTATTACCATGAACTGGGCACAGACCAATCAGAAGACAAATTGGTTTTTGAAGATAAGGAAAATCCTGATTATTACCATTTTGGTGGTGTGATGGAAGATGGGAAATACCTCATTTTGTATCAGCAGCCTGGTACTGATGGTTATGCAGTGATGTTCAAAGACCTCTCAAGCGATGGTGACTTCCAAATGTTGTTTGATGGATATAAGAACAAGAGTTCAGTTGTTCATCACGTCAATGACAAATTCCTGGTCCGTACGGATATCGATGCGCCGAATTACAAACTGGTGGCAGTAGATCCTGCTAATCCGGCCAAGGAAAACTGGGAAGAGATTATTGGGGAAACAGAAAATCTGCTGCAAAGTGTTAATACAGGTGGAGGTAAAGTTTTTGTCAACTACCTGAAAAATGCGACGGATTATTTTTATCAGTGTGAATATGATGGCAGTGGTATGAAGGAAATCAAGTTGCCGGGTTTGGGAAGTGCAGGAGGATTTGGCGGTGAAGAAGATGATGAGGTTCTGTTTTACAGCTTTACCTCGTTTACTTATCCTAACACCATTTTTAAATACGATATTGCTTCAGGAAAATCCGAACAGTTCTATAAAGCAGAGTTGGAATTCAATCCTGAAGATTACGTTGAAAAACAGATCTTCTATAAGAGTAAAGATGGAACGGATGTTTCTATGTTTATTGTGCATAAAAAGGATCTGGAAATGGATGGGCAGAATCCAACCTACCTTTATGGTTACGGTGGATTTAATGTGAGCCTGACTCCTTATTTCAGTGCTATCAGAATGGTTCTGCTGGAAAATGGAGGCGTATATGCCATGCCTAACCTTCGTGGAGGTGGAGAATATGGTGAAGAATGGCACAAAGCCGGGATGTTACTCAACAAGCAAAATGTATTCGACGATTTCATCTATGCAGCTGAATATCTCATCGACAATGGTTATACCAGTTCTGAAAAACTGGCTATTGCGGGAGGATCTAACGGAGGATTGCTTGTTGGAGCTGCTATGACTCAGCGCCCTGATCTGTTTGCTGTTGCACTGCCTGCGGTTGGTGTTATGGATATGTTGCGTTATCATTTGTTCACTGTGGGTAAAGGATGGATTCCTGAATATGGGTCAAGTGACGACCCGGAGCATTTTGAGAACCTGTTGGCCTATTCTCCATTGCACAATATGAAAAACGGAACTGCTTATCCCGCAACGTTGATCACCACTGCTGATCACGATGACCGTGTTGTTCCAGCACATTCCTTCAAGTTTGCTGCAAGATTGCAGGAAGCTCATGAAGGGGATAATCCTGTACTGATACGTATTGAAACAAAAGCTGGTCACGGGGCCGGAAAACCTATAGCTAAGGTGATTGAAGAACAAGCAGATATCTATTCGTTTATGTTTTTCAATACCAATTCTCCAGTCAAATACCTGCAGGATTGATAACAATGAATTAATGCATGAATGCGTGATTGCAGGAATGCAGAAGTAATATCCCAAATCCCGGGCGTTGGCAATTGAGTCAGCATCCGGGATTTTCATTTTTCCCATTTTCCAACCTCCCCTTTTTTGCATTTTTTCAGCCTTACACCTCCACTTTTCCAAATTTCGAAAAAACCCTACCTTTGGAACCATGGAAAAACAGGAAAATAACCAAACAGATCAGGCCCGGGAAATAAAAAAAGAACTCCAACGGTTTGCTTATGCCGTTTCCCATGATTTGCAGGGACCCTTACGCATTGTTAATGGATATGTGAAGATCGCTCAGCGTCAATTGGCAGATAGTGATAATGAAGAGTTGAAAGAATACATTGGCATGGCTGTGGAAGGGGTCAAACAAATGGAAGCTTACCTGGCTGACCTTTTAGCCTATTCCAGAGTTATGCATACTGAAATTGAACCTAAAACCATTAAGCTGTCGAATTTAATTGAAGTGGTTAAATATGGCTTGCGGGAAGAGATCGAAACCTCCGAAGCCCTCATTAACCTTGAAGGAATTCCTGAAACTATTGAAGGTAGCAAGGATCTGATTAAACAATTGTTTTTCCATTTAATTGGCAATGCTATCAAATTTAGAAAGGAAGGTAAAAAACCGGTCATCTCTATTTCCGGTACGCAATATGATGGCGGTTGGTCTTTTGAAATATCCGATAATGGCATTGGTATTCCGGAAAATAGTTTTGATCGAATTTTTGAATTATTCCAACAATTGCACCCAAAAGATAAATATCCGGGTAATGGAGTTGGTCTGGCTATTTGTAAAAAAATCGTCGAGATGCATGGTGGTACAATTGGAGTCAGATCAGGAGATGGAAGCACCATTTTCTTTACTTTGCCTGGTTAATTTCTCTTCAATTTGTTTGCAGGGCGTTTCATTATTTATATATTTAACTAAACAAATATGATTTAATCTGTTTGTCACCTAATTATACCCATCCATCCCCAAAAATCCTGAAACTCACCTTAGATTCTTCTTACTTTATTTGAAACAAGTTTTGTTTTTGTAAATTTTTTTTAACTACCCTGACACAGGTAGCATGGGGCTTCTTGCCTTGTATCGAACAAACCGAAATTATGGAGGGATCAACTTTAATGAAAAAACCTATCCGACACACCCGGATAGAAGAGCAAACATTTGGAATAGTAAAGGACGGAGCCAGAGCCAATGTTGTTTTCGGAAAATTAAGTAAGGATTGCGCGGGCATTGGTATTTGTAAGGTAATCGTCAATGCAATCGCTGCTACACAACATAGCCATTGCCAACATTGTAAAGTGATTATCAGAAAACGGCATCCTGACCAAATTGAATTTTATTTTGTTTCAGATTCGATTTGCCAGAAAAGCAGGAGGAGATTCTTCCAGAGGGAATTTTTCCATGTAGGAGAATCTTTTTACTTACCCGGAGCGATAACCGGCTGGCTCGGCCTTAAAAACCCAATAATAAAAGCAGGGGATTATCCCATGAAAAAGATGAAGGATTATATCCTGGTGGTTTTTTATACAGGTTAACAGGTGAAAATTTACTAAGGTAAAATAATTTGTCCTTTTAGATATGTGACGGCATTTCCAATTAATTTAACCTTTTTTTCATCAGCAGACAATTCACATTCCAGATACCCACCCCGTTTGGAAATTTGTCGGGCTATGAGTTTAGTTTTTTTCAGCCGTCTTGCCCAATAGGGTGTTAAAGTGGTATGGGC
>QQUB01000021.1 GCA_008501835.1 Bacteroidota bacterium | reverse complement strand
CATCATCAAACGTCAGATAAACACATTTTTCGTTTGTCGGGATTCTCCAGGTAAAATTCGGGAACAGACTCTGTATAAAATTCGGAGTTTTTACTAAATACATGTTTTCTGGTTTAAATCGAATACTTTACTGTATTCATTTATGTTCATGGATAAAAAAATAATTGTCTTCTTCTTCATTTAAATCACTGATAGAAGGAAATTGTTCCCTCAGGAGCGATTAATTTTGTATAACAGGGTCCGTTTTATTAAAGCTGAACGTTTTGTATAAACTGCTCGTTTTTTCCAAAAAAAGTTTAACTGGTGTTCCTGGTATTTAGTCCTGATTGACTAAAGGAAAAACCGGTTTTGGAAAGGAGATAATTTAGTTAGGCGTAAGGTTTAGTATTTAACGCTTAAATCCCTGAAAATGCTGCGCTTAAACCCTATTATTTTTATTTTTTTTCAATTTTTTTTGAAAAAAATGGTTTTTGGGCTAAAATCGAACTTTTCAGCACGTAAATACGTTGTTTTTTTGTCGGATTTACGGTGCGGCTCAGCGTGATTTTTGAAGAATGGAAACTAAATGTTGTATTCGGCCCTGATAAATTGAATTTTTAACCCATCACAATTGATAATTATGACCATCAAAAAACTCATTTCGCTTTGTCTTTTTCTTGCAATTTCCATTTTTTCACTTCGAGCCACAGTGTATTATCTGGACTATGAAAATGGTTCGAACGGAAATGACGGCCTTAGTTCTGACACCCCATGGAAGGACCTGTTTAAGATCGGGGCATCCAATCCACAACCCGGTGATGTTTATTTGTTCAAGAGAGGATCCACCTGGAGAGGTTCACAGTTTTATATTCCTTATTCCGGAACTTATGGTCAACCGATCACCTTTGGAGCCTACGGAAGTGCTTCTGATCCCCTTCCGGTATTTACTACAGTTGATATACTGAACGGATCAGCTGATGAAAACAATTGGACGGAAGTTTCTCCGGGACAATGGGCAATGCCTCTGGCAGCCTCACCCGGTCGATTATGGCTCGACGGGCAGGAAGTGCTCAGAGCAGATAGCTTGCACAAAATTGGAATACCAGATAATGAAGGAGCAACCGGAGAGTGGTTTTATAGTGCGGGAACCCTTCATTTGCTATCATCACAAAATCCGGCCCTTGCCTTTTCCGAAATCGAAGGAAGTAAGTTCTTTTATACTTCAATTATTTATGGAAGTCGCTATCTGGTTCTGGAAAATCTGGACTTCCAGGGAGGTAGTGGTTCTGCACTTGTTTTATTTGGTACAATTCGGACAGAGATACGAAATTGTAATTTTGGGTATCGTGCCAATTCCGGCATACTCATAACAGATTCAAATATTGCCGGATTCAGTCGCCCGTCGGTCAGCATTACTGTTCATAACAATACTTTTGATTCCGATTTTACCTTTTTCTATGGTTTGGGTTCGGAACGAGGCTGTGGCGATGGCATCAGAATGACCAATGGAGTGACCAATTGCAGGATATATGAAAACCAATTCAAGAACTGGGCACATAATGCCGTGGAATTATATGGAAGTCAGCCAGCAAGCAGGGGAGTCAATAACAACAAAATTTATGATAATTATATCCATGCGCCCGATATTCCATATGCGCATCCTCTTGGTGCTGATGGGATTTTAAATAAATGTAGGGATAACGAGTTTTTCAGAAATTATATTGAAAACTGCAGAACAGCCTCTCAAATTAATGGCAACCACAATGTTGTACATCACAACATAATCTCCGGTATGCGCAAATCACCTTCCAAAAACCAGGCAACCGCATACGCTTTTATCATCGGTGTATATGGTAACGGGTTGGTAAGTAGCCATAATCGTTTTGAACACAATCTGATCTATGATACTGATGAAGCCGGTTTCCTTATCAGTGGGTACGGTTTTACGGAACAGGCGAAGTCTCACAGAATTACCAATAATATTATGTTGAATACCGGACAATCTCCATATGGAAATGCTTATGATGTTGGAACAGGAATAGTTGTTTATCAGGCAACTCCAGATGGAGTAGGAACGAATAATTTCTGGAATAACCTGATTTACAGTGATCAGGCCCAGAATGGCCTAGTTCACATGCAGGATGACGGATCTTATTATACGGTTGATGAATTAAATGTCCAGCAATTAATTAATGGAATAGTTTTCAAAAATCACCTTGGTACAAATCCGCTTCTTTCGGATGTAAATGGTGCAAACTTCTTCCCGGCCAATGTGTCTCCCGCAATCAATAATGGCCTCGATGTCGGCCACCTCTGGGATTATGATCTCAACCCACGGTTGATTGGAACCGCTCCGGATATCGGACCCTTTGAAACCAATTATGCCAATGCCTTTTTTGCACAGGAAGGTTTGCCTGAAGCTTTAGTGGAGCAAAAAGAGGAAGATCTTAGTCTGGCAAGATTAGATGATAATACCTTGAGGATTCAGTCAAATGGTCATTGGGATCTTTCAATTTCCGAATTAAGGGTATTTGATCTGTCGGGTAAACAATGCCTGGATCAAAAAGGAACATCACGGGTGGATATTACTGCTTTGCCTGTTGGAACTTATGTGATCTTGGTTGAAATGGAGGGAAATTTAAAAACCTTCAGGTTCGTGAAATGAACCTTTTCATAAACTTTGGAGTTTTTGAACTGCTGTATTGGTCAAAATTGAGAGTTTCATAGATCATTTTTATACCTTTGCGGCCAAATTAGCTATCCAGAAATTACAATTATTAACATGGACAAAAGCATCAGAGTAAGATTTGCACCAAGCCCGACCGGGGCACTTCATATTGGAGGAGTAAGAACGGCACTTTACAATTATTTATTTGCCAAAAAACATGGCGGCACCTTCATCCTCAGAATTGAAGATACCGACCAGACCCGCTATGTTGCCGGAGCTGAAGATTATATCATGGAAGCGCTGGGTTGGTGTGGACTGACTCCTGATGAAAGTCCGGCTGCGGGAGGAGACTTTGGCCCTTATCGTCAATCTGAAAGGAAAGACCTCTACCGCCAGTATGCAGATCAATTGGTGGACAACGGCAATGCCTACATCGCTTTTGATACTCCGGAAGGATTAGACGCCAAACGGCAGGCTTATGAAGCAGAAGGAAAAACATTCACCTATAATGCTGCCTCAAGAGGAGAAATGGATAATTCCTTTACTAATTCGGCTGAAGAAGTTCAAAAAAGAATGGAGGCCGGTGAGGATTATGTTATCCGCTTCAGAATTCCTGATGATGAGGCGCTGGCGATGAAGGACATCATTCGCGGTGATATGACCGTTCAAACCAGCGAACTGGATGATAAGGTACTGTTTAAATCAGACGGTATGCCGACCTATCACCTGGCCAACATCGTGGATGATCACCTGATGCAGATCAGTCATGTAATTCGTGGGGAGGAATGGTTGCCTTCGCTGCCATTGCACGTTTTGCTGTACAGAGCATTTGGCTGGGACGCACCTCAATTCGCCCATTTGCCATTGATCCTCAAACCGAATCCGGCATCATACATCAACAAACGCACCCGTCAGGAATTCGCCGGCCAGTTTGCGGATGCCTTCGTAAAGGCCAATACTGATTATACAGACAAAAAAGGAAAAGTAAATAGTTTCATCGATCAGTTGCTGCAAGATGTTAAGAGCCTTACTGATCGGTTGAAAATCAAGGATAAGGATTCCAATATGCAGAAGGATATCAAAGCCTTCATGAAAGGAGTTTTGTTTGGAAAACTGAGCAAACGTGACGGCGACCGTCTGGGTATTCCTGTATTTCCACTCGCCTGGGAAGGGGATAGTCCTGAAAATTCTTTTACCGGGTTCCGTGAATTTGGTTTTTTACCCGATGCTACCGATAACTTCCTGGCATTCCTCGGATGGAACCCTGGTACAGAGCAGGAAATTTTCAGCCTGGATCAATTGTGCGAAGCATTCTCTTTGGAGAAAATCGGAAAATCCGGGGCACGTTTTGATTTTGATAAAGCCAAGTGGTACAATAAGCAGTACATCATGGCTTCAGATAAGGCTGACCTGGCCAGGATGGTTCGCCCATTGGTAGAAGCTGAAGGCATGAATCCCGATCAGGCTTATCTGGAAAGTGTGTGTGAATTGTTAAAGGAGCGGGTTACCTTCCTGACAGATTTCACAAAACAGGCACACCCGTATTTGCAGGATGAGCTTACTTATGACGAAAATTCCATTCAGAAAAAA
>QQUB01000284.1 GCA_008501835.1 Bacteroidota bacterium | reverse complement strand
AAATCCGTTCCACCCTTCAAATCATTGTTCCATCATTAATGGTCGAAAAAACTTGCATATAGATCAGAATTTTGGGAGCTTTAATAAGCGTTTTATCCATCGTTACTTTTGGGAGAAAATCTAGAATGCATGATTTGCTCTTGCATATGGCTCAGATAAACGCAGAAAAATGGGCTATGTTTGAAAATGATCAGCGAAAATCAGCAAAATCAGCGTGAAACTAAGAAGTATTCGGTAGAGAATATACATTTTGAAAAACCTAACATACATACCATACCTATGAAAAAGCTATCAGGAATTATCCTGTTTGTTTTGGTGCTTTTAATTACTTCTTCAGCCCAGCAGACCTTCACTCCGGAAACAATTCCAAATCCCAAAGATGGTGCAGGTACAGGCTATGTCAGTGATCCTGACAACATTCTCGAATCCTCAGAAATCGCTGAACTCAACAGGTTAATCGCTCTGCTGGAAGATTCTTCCACAGCCCAGATTGCGGTTGTTTTAGTCAATTCCATCGGCATCGAAAACCCAAAGGATTTTGCCACACGCCTGTTCAATCATTGGGGCATAGGTCAGGCAGATACGGATAACGGGTTATTGATATTCACCGTAATGGATCAACACCGCACGGAATTTGAAACGGGATATGGTCTGGAAGCTGTTCTGACAGATGCCATGTGTTACCGGGTTGGTATGCAGGAGTTGGTGCCAGAATTCAAAAAAGGCAATTTCGGAACTGGCCTGATCAAAGCTGTTACAAGAATAAAAGGCATTCTTGAAAAGGGTGAAGTAGTGGAAGAAATCCGAAGCAGAGAAACAGTATCAACCCCATTGAGCCCGTTTTTACCATTATGGTTGCAAATTTATTTCCTGGCCAACCTGGTGTTCCATTTGTGGTGGTTATGGCGGTTACATGACATGATAAAGGCCAAAGATGATTTTTATGACAAATACATCAATGTCCGGAAGCTAAGGTTATGGGGTTTTCTGATAGCTTTTCCTTTGCCTTTCATTTTTGTTTGGATATACATGAAAAACAGGATGAATTTTTTCCGGGACCATCCGAGATACAGCAAAATGACCGGAGAATTGATGACGAAATTATCAGAGGAGGAAGAAGATGATTATCTCGAACGCGGCCAAATAACTGAAGAAGAGATCGGTTCGATCGATTATGATGTCTGGGTCACCCCTTCCAGGGAAGATTACCTGATTTTAAAATATGAAAAGTACTACTCCAAATTTAAAAAATGCCCTGAGTGTCATTTCAAAACATATTACCACGCTCAGACTAAGACCATTAAAAGGGCTACAACCTATTCAACCGGTAAAAAATTAAAACGGCACGAATGTAAAAACTGTGCTTATTCCAAGGAAAAGATCATCATCATTCCCAAGATCCAAACTTCCTCAGGCGGAGGTTCTTCCTCTGGCGGTGGAGGTGGCTTCAGTGGCGGAGGTTCATGGGGAGGAGGCTCTTCCGGCGGAGGCGGTGGAGGAGTGAGCTGGTGATTTCCAAGAAATACTAATTTTTTGAAAAAATAGTATTTCTACTAAACCCACCTTGCGTATATTGTGACGATTTACAAACGGTTCCTTTCGGGAATCAAATTCGTCAAAGTAATTATTTTCAGCTATGGCAAAAACCAGGGTAGCAATCCTATTTGGAGGACGTTCAGCAGAGCATACCGTATCCCTCCGTTCTGCAAAAAATGTGATCAGATCAATCGATAAAAACAAGTATGATCTTGTATTCATTGGCATCGATATGCAAGGCAATTGGTTCCATTATGATACGCAAGCTAAGTTGACCGAAATCGAATCAACCGGAAATTTAACTTTAGATAATCCTAAGGGGAAACTGTCGCTTACCCTGGAAGCTAAAGGTCGTTTCGTTAACTCTGCTGGAGAAGAGGTTTTTGTTGATGTAGCATTTCCAGTTCTCCATGGTCCCTACGGTGAGGACGGAAGTGTTCAGGGTATGTTTAAACTGGCCTCTATTCCCTTTGTAGGACCTTCTCTTTTAGGTTCAGCAGTAGGCATGGACAAAGACATCATGAAGAGATTGCTCAGAGATGCGGGATTGCCCATAGGTCATTACATTTGTTTGAGAAAAAGCCAGCCTGTCCCTTCTTTTAAGGAGATAGAAGAAGCAGTCGGAATGCCATGTTTTGTAAAACCGGCCAATCTTGGTTCTTCTGTTGGAATTAGTAAAGCCAGAAACGAAGAGGAGCTGGAAAAGGCCATTGCTATGGCTTTCCAATTCGATAAAAAAATCGTGATTGAAGAGTTCATCCCTGGCCGGGAGATCGAATGTGCTGTTTTAGGTAATGAGGATCCAAAGGCTTCCGTTACGGGTGAGGTAGTTGTTCATCATGATTTTTATTCCTTTGACTCCAAATATATCGACGACCAGGGATCTGAAACACAAGTCCCTGCAGATATTCCCAAAGAGGCCCAGGAAAAAATAAGAGAATTTGCCGTAAGAACTTTTACGGCCCTGGAGTGTGAAGGATTAGGCAGAGTGGATGTTTTTTATCAGGAGGACGGCAATATGGTGGTCAATGAAATCAATACCATTCCCGGATTCACCTCCATAAGTATGTATCCAATGTTGTGGAAAGCCTCCGGGATCGAATACGGGCCACTTATTGACAAACTCATTCAACTGGCTTTTGACCGGTTTGAAGTGGAACAGCAGTATAAGGTAGAGGTGTAGCCTAAGGTAACTTAATCAACACGAATAAACTAACCAAGGAAAAACCAGCAACCAGTAACCAGCAACCAGAATGTTGAAACCCTTTTGCACAACCATAATTGTCATGCTTTTGGTATCCTGTCTTTTCGGGCAGGCAGATACCGTGGTGATTTCAGCTGACAGGCTGATGGCAAAAGATATTGAAACGGACATAGAAAAGGTCAATAATTATTCCGTTGTTTCAGCAAGCAGATCGCTTCAGGCGGTTGAGGATTTACCTTTTACGGTTTATGTCATTACGAAAGAAGATATTCGTAATAACGGGTATAATACCCTCGTTGATGCCATGAAGATGGTTCCGGGAGTTCGGGTATCCCAACCTGGTTCCGGAACAGATGGAGAGACTTTCCTGATGAGGGGATTAAAGGGAAATGAATATACCAAAATTCTAATTAACAACATTCCTGTAAAGCCCATTGGGATCAAAGGGATGCCTATTGGTGCACAATTACCTATCAGGCAGGCCGAGCGAATAGAGGTGATCTTTGGTCCTGCTGCAACGCTGTATGGGGCTGACGCATCCGCTGGTGTGATCAATATTATTCTTAAAGAATCGGAACGGCCGTTGTATACAAAAGCGGACATCAGTTTTGGTGCAGAGCAGTTTACCAGTATGAATATCCTCTTTGGGGGCAAGGCCGGTAAGCGCA
Source organism: Bacteroidota bacterium (assembly GCA_008501835.1). Classification (GTDB taxonomy): domain Bacteria; phylum Bacteroidota; class Bacteroidia; order Chitinophagales; family Saprospiraceae; genus BCD1. The sequence continues at coordinate 832 of QQUB01000284.1, read as the reverse complement.
GAAATGTATTGAAATACAATGTGTTCGGTAACTTTACTTCAATTTCTGATAGAAGAATATATCAGGACGAATCCATATTGTTTAATCCTGCAACTTATTCCTCTGATTCACTATACCTGACTCACCCTAATTATGTTTCCAGGGATACTTTTGGTATTGAACCTGAATTGGGGGAATTACCCCATCAGAGTCGGTCTTTTGGTGTAGAACTCCGATATGGCGCTTTTGATCTGACGTTGATCAATATGTATCGCAGGGATCATAGTTCCCTTGGTTTAAATCCATCGGCTTATTCTTATGCTAATCCGCTAAATTTTATTGGTGAGAATTTGTACCAGGGACATTTAGGGTTTAACCACAAAACAGAAAAAATTGGGTTTGCCCTGGCGGCTAATTTCCTGATGTATGAATCTGATAAGAACTCTTCTTACCACATAGTCAGTAGTCTGTTTAACAGGGCCCTGGTGCAGGCAACCAATGCTGACATCTGGAGCCCGGATCCCTGGCAAATGCGATTAGGAAGGTTCTTCGATAATTTTGTAAGTGGAAACAGGTATTTATATGATCGTAAAATTGATGTTTCACTGGATGCAACCTTAAACGTTCAGCTTTATGACCGGATTGAATGGATGACAGGTATTACTCCCAGGGCACTGGCTTCTAAAAGTGAATATTTCCTGAGAACACCTTATCCCAACCAATATGAAGATCACACCGTTACCAGTGGAGGGCATAAAGATGATGCCGAACTCGCAGCTTTTACTCAGTTTTTTTATAACGGCATAAAACTGAAAGGGGTACTGGGGCTGCAATCTACTTTGAAAACCGATTT
>QQUB01000480.1 GCA_008501835.1 Bacteroidota bacterium | reverse complement strand
GTAGAGGTTAAATTCCTCGAAGCTGAGGCTTTGGCTCGTACAGGTGCTGATGCAAGTACTGCTTTGGCAGAAGCCATTACAGCAAGTATGGTTCAGGCAGGTGCAACGGACTACGATGCATATGTAACTGCTAACAGTGATGTTTCCGGACTTTCTGAAGCGGATGCGGTTAAGAAGATTATCGAAGAAGCCTACAAAGGTTACTACGGGTTTAACTTCTTTGAAACCTGGTCTAACTACAGAAGAACCGGTTATCCAGAGATTACACCAAATGCGGATGGATCCAATGGTTTCAACCCTTCAGGTGTTGTACCACAGCGTTTTATCTATCCTTCTAGTGAACAGCAAACTAATGAAGCCAACTGGGCCGCTGCACAAGCTGCACAGGGAGGAGCGTTACTTGATGTTCCTGTTTGGGCTTTTGAATAATTAATTGATTACGGGATGATTTCAGTTACGTCTGAATTCATCCCGGTATTAACTCACTTGATGTTATGTTTAAATTTTTATTGTCGCTCCTTCTGATAATTCCCTTTTCGCTCTTTGCGCAGCAAACCGATGAACGAATTGTGGCCCTGGATGATGTTTATCCCGGCCAGAATGTTACAACCTTCGATTTGCGGGAACGATCGGAAGCCGGGCAAAAGTTCTTTAACACAGATTGGTTGACAGGACAATTTGTTTTTGATGATGGCAGCTTATCCAAAAGGATTTATTTCCTGAAATATAATATCCAGACTCAAGAACTTTATGTCAATCTCGATGGCGGCACTTACCAGGTCCCCATGCAGTATTTATCTGGCTTTGTCCTCAAAGGAGTATTGCCGGAAGATAAAGGATTCATTAGCCATGAGTTCGTTTTAAAGCATGTAAGGGGCAAAAGTGGTCGAATGATCCTTGAAAAGGTCATTGAAGGTGATTATGGATTATACATTTTGCATGATGTTAGTGTCCTTAAACCCAATTATGTGCCTGCCTTGGACGCAGGAGATTTAAATACCAAATACGTTGAAAAGAAGTTGTATTATCTTAATGACCGGGGAGTTTTTAAGGAAATTCCCAAGAAGAAGAAAAAGGCAGTACAATTCTTTAGTCAAATTCCTTCTGCTAAGAGGTACATCGATAAACATAAGATGAAGATCAAAAGTGAGGAATACCTTAAAAGTTTAGTCAATTATATGAACAAAAATTTAAATTAAAAAAAGATGAAAAAAATATTATATATCATGGGCTTTGCCCTAATTGCAGGACTTTTAGTGACATCCTGTACCAAGGAGGAGGATGAAAACGAATTTCACGGTATAGATTCTAAAGGTGCTGTTGTAATTATTACCAACGTTGTAAATGGTTTCTTCGATTTGGCTAATCCTGCTGCATCTGAAATCGCTTTTGATGTAGATACCAAAGGGGAAACTGTTTCTTCTATCCTCGTCACTAAAAGCATCAATGGTGGTGCAGAGGTTGATCACGCTACCATTTCAGCTCCATCAACGGTAAATGTTACCTTTAACGATGCACTTTCAGGAACAGGTGTTTCTGCAGGAGACCTTGAGCCAGGAGATGCTGCTGTTCTTAACTTTTATCTGACCACTTCCAGTGGTACCTATAAAGGAGGTTCTTTGAACGTAGATATGAGTTGTGTTTCTGATCTTGCAGGTGTATTCGAATACTCCACTATCCCTTGGTGTGATGGATCTGTAACTGAAACAGGTATGACAGAATGGGTATCTGCTGGAGCAGGTGTTTATGATGTTGTAAATCCTGATGATCCGGAAAATCCTGATGCAGCGGATTTCGCTTATGGTGCATACTTCCCATGCTATGGTGCAACAGCAACATTGCCAGGTGGTGACCTTCAGGTACTGGATATTTGCGGTAAGATCGCTCCAATCGGTGTTAGCCGCTGGGGTGAGGTTTACTGGTTCAATGGTGTTTCTGTTGATGGTACTAAATTGACCATCGACTGGGAAAATGACTACGGTGAAAGTGGTGTTACCACCCTCACTCGTACCGATGGAAAAGATTGGCCTCCATTGACCAACTAATATGATTTTATGGTTTTTTTGAAAAATACTTTTCTTAAAGCCTAAAGATAAATGCCGCATCATTTCTCAATGGTGCGGCCTTTTTTTTAAGACCAAATTGCTTTATTGTGATAAGACAAACACTAATTACTTTAGGAATTATTCTGCTCTCCAATTATTCCTTAATAGCCCAAAATACAGTAGGCTTAATATCTTATGAGCCCGACAGATCTCAGGAGGGATATAACCTGATCTATCCCCATAATCAGGAAAAGGTTTTTTTATTGGATAATTGTGGTGAACTGGTCCATGTATGGCCAGGGGACCCTGATTACCGCCCCGGAAATACGGCCTATATTCTGGAAAACGGGAATATGGTTAAAACAAAAAGATATTTTGTTGGGGTAAATGATCCCATCTGGGCAGGAGGTGGCGGAGCCATTGTTGAAATCGTCGACTGGGATGACAATATATTATGGTCTTTTGAACAAAATGACAGCCTCCGAAGATTGCACCATGATATATGCCCGATGCCTAATGGAAATATTTTAATGGTTTCCTGGGAATTGAGAACATATGAAGAGGTTGTCCAGGCCGGACGGGATACTTCCATTTTATTAGACGGAGAACTGTGGCCTGATTATGTTTTGGAGGTCAATCCGACAACGGATGAAATTGTCTGGGAATGGCACGCCTGGGATCACCTGATCCAGGATCATGATCCGGACAAGGATAATTACGGGGTGGTAGGAGATCACCCGGAATTAATAGATGTTAACTGGACCAATACCCCGGATGGTAAGGCAGACTGGATGCATGTCAATGCTATCGATTACAATGAGGAACTGGATCAGATCATGATATCCGTTCCAACTTTTCACGAAGTTTGGATCATAGATCATAGTACAACTACCGAAGAAGCAGCCGGCCATACGGGAGGCTTGAGTGGAAAAGGTGGAGATTTACTTTACCGGTGGGGAAATCCTGAGACCTACAGAGCCGGCGGACCTGAGGATAAAAAATTGTTCTTCCAGCATGATACCCATTGGATTGATGATTTTGTGGATAGTTCACACCCGCATTTTGGAAAAATCGGTGTTTTTAATAACCGTTTCGCTACTGATCATTCAGCTTCTCATGTACTTGACCCGGCTTTTAATTCGGAGAGCTGGGAATATCCTCTGGTCGACGGAACATGGCTGCCTGAGGATTATGATCAAACCATTATTCATCCTGAACCTACTTCGGTTTATTCGACAGGATTGTCAAGTATTCAGTTTCTTGATAACGGCAACAGTTTAACTTGTGCAGGTCGGTTAGGATATTCGGTGGAACTCTCACCGGAAAATGAAATAGTCTGGGAATATAAAACGCCCATTGTGGGGGGAAGCCCCGTTGCTCAGGGAGATACTATTGAAAATGGTAACCAGACCTTTAGAATGAAAAGATACTCTCTGGATTATCAGGGTTTTGATGGTCATGATCTATCACCAATAGGCTATATCGAACTCGACCCGGATACGACATTTTGTGATTTGATCCTTCCGGTGGAAACTGTCTACCAGAATTCGGAACTTTCCATATTTCCCAATCCGGCAATCAATAAGGTGGTATTGGATTATCAAGGTTTTGACAATGTCAATGTTCAAATCTTTGATATTTCTGGTAACCTCAAAACGACATTGGTATTGACCGGTGTTCAGCACGAACTTGATGTAACTTCATGGAGTTCAGGAATGTATTTTATTGTTACCGAGGAGTTTATAAGGCAAAAACTCGTGATAATTAAATAAAAAAAATCCCGGATCATGTTCGAAATGATCCGGGATTTTAAATATACTACTATGATTTCATGAACTTTGAAATCAGTTTGTCTCCTTTTTGATTGTAGATTACGAGGTGGTAAAAACCCTGAGCAAAATTTTGAGTCAGAATTTCCTGATTTTTACCCGTGATGGGGCCTGATAGAACAATTGAACCTGCTTCATTCAGGATCACATACCGATCATAACGGAGGTTATTTGACTGAAAGGTGATGGAATTAGTTGCAGGATTAGGAAATACGGACAATATTTCCTTTCCAGAATCAATATTTTGATTGGAAACTATAGTCAGTTCGACATCCGGGTCCACATCAATCTGACCATCTGTCGTGCTTCCTTCCACAAGATCCACTTCCTGGTTGGCATCCACATTAAAAAGTCGGTCGATGTGACCGGTTGGCCA
>QQUB01000160.1 GCA_008501835.1 Bacteroidota bacterium | reverse complement strand
GCCCGGTGAGAACCAGAGGCATTGGCATGGTTGGAGATGTAGATGCCCTTTTTATAATTTTTGTGATACCAATTGGCCATCTTTACCCGGTAAGAGAGGGAAGTGTCCAGGTATTCATGACTGACGTTTAAATAACTGATCCCCAGGTTCTTCAGCTTTTCAGCAACACGATTGGTCAGGGTTCTGTTCCAGACACCTTCGTAGAACCATTTTTCGTTGTGGAATGTACCTTTCGAATGTTCGAATTGTTTGTTGGGAGCAGTGACATAATTGCCATCCGGATCAATAGCTCCGTGGCCGGCATCGAGGTATACACAAAAATCTACTTTCATGGGTGGTATGGGTTTGATGATACAATATGACAAATATAGGGAAAAAAGATAACGATTCCTTCCTAAAGCGTTTGAAGGAGTTAGGATGGCAGACCGTTTATTATGGAATAATGTTTACTTTTGGACTTTATTTTTGAGGCTACCTTTTTTTAGCCAAAATTTGACAAAAATCCATGATTCAATAATGATAGCAGCGTTGATATATTCACGGATGGATTCCCAGCGATTACCGGGTAAGGCGCTCAGGCTTTTGGGGCAACAAAAGCTGGTGGAGTGGGCTATCAATGGTGCGAAAAATATTGATGGAATAGAACCGGTGATGCTTACCACAGACCGGGACATTGATGATCCTTTGGTGGAAATTGCCCAGGAAAACGGTATTAAACATTTCAGGGGGTCAACCCTAAATGTGGCAAAACGGACTTTTGATTGTATTAATTACTACAATATTGATATTTTTGCGCGACTAAACGGAGACAGCCCGTTTCTCAATAAAAAGTTATTGGAAAAAGGGGTGCGTATATTGGAGGAATCGGCTGATTATGATTTTGTCACCAATTTATTTCCTAGGCATTATCCCTATGGAATGAGTGTTGAAGCCATGAGAGGTGATTTGTTCAAAAAATTTTACAGCGAAATCGATACTCCGGAATATCAGGAACATATAACTTCCTGGTTTTATAATAATTCAGACCGGTTCAGGTTATATAAAATGGTTGATCCGGAAATCAATGATCATGATATCCGTATGGTGGTGGATACCCCCGAGGATCTTGAGCATTTAAACATTCTGGTACAACAATATCCTGAAGTCGATTTTCATAATACCCCCGTCAGGGAACTCATTAACTTATACAAGCAAACAGTAACTCAAAAAAAATGATAAATCTATATTCTATTCGCCCTAAAGGATTCAACATTGGTAACGATGTAATTTACCTGGGAATCAACCATTTCATCCGGAATGCCTTTAAAGAAAACTTCAACGTTATTTCCCTGCCAGCCACCAGTAAATATGAAAGCCATAAAAAAGCTGGACTGAGTTCTCAAACAATTTATGAGATCAATCAATTTGGTCATGGTGTGATCGTTGGTGGAGGAAACCTTTACGAAAATGGTGAATTGGAAGTAAATGCCACTGCCCTTAATGCGCTGGAAAGACCATTGATGGTTTTTAGTGTATCCCGTGGTAAAGTTTACAATAAAAACCTCGAATTCGTCAACAGGACTGATGTGATGACGGATGCCAATATCGGGCTGCTCAATAAACATGCTGATATTTCCATGTCGAGGGATAAGGCAACCAAAGAACACATTGATGGTCTTGGTTATACTGATAATATCGTTGGAGGTTGTCCTACGTTGTTCATCAATGAAATGCCACAGCACCTTGTGCCTATTTCCGAACAGGATCAGACCGATGTACTGATCTCCATCCGTACCCCGACCTTGATGAGTATTCCTGTTTCCTATCAATATGAGCTGAGATACCAGATGATGCAAATGATCGAATTGCTGCAAAACAAGGGTTACAGCAATATCAAGATTTTGTGTCATGACCATAGAGACATTCCTTTTGCAGCTTCATTTAAGGAAGTAGATTATTTATACACAGAGGATGTTTACACCTATTTGACTTATCTTAAGAATACGAAGTTGAATCTGACCTTCCGTCTGCACAGCTTCATTCCTTGCCTGGCTTATGATATTCCTACCATCAAGATCAGCTATGACCAAAGAGCTATTAGTATGCTGGATACCATAGGTATGGATGACTGGAACATCAACCTCGTGAAGGACGATCTGTTGAAGGAAGTTGAACACCGATTGGATAATATGGGTGATCTGGATTCCATAAAATCAAATTTGAGGGATTCCCTTTGGGCAGAAAATCGCAATACGATCGTAGAAAACTGTAACCACTTTGCAGAGCTCGTTGCGGAAAAAAATTAAAATGGATAATTCAAACATACATATTATAGCAGAGGCCGGGACTAACCATAACGGTAACCTGGACAAAGCCAAGGAATTGGTGGATATCGCTTGCAATGCCAAAGCGGATTCCGTGAAATTTCAGATCATCTATCCCTGGGGACTTTATCTGCCGGGTGATTATGAATACGGTCATTATGATATTAAAAAGGTGATCCAGATTCGGGAAGATGGGATGCTCAAGGATGAAGAATATGATGAATTGGCTGCTTATTGCAAGGAAAAAGAGATAGCGTTTACAGCATCTGTATTTGATGAAAGGGGGTTAGATCTTTTGTTGAAATTCGATCCGCCTTACGTAAAAATGGCAAGTTGTGATCTCAATAATATCCGGTTTTTAAAGCAAGTGGCTGAAAGAGGAAAACGCATGATTATTTCCACTGGAATGTCCACCATGCAGGATGTTGAGAAGTCATTGAACGAATTGGCGAAGATCAATTTCGATGACATTGTCCTGCTCCACTGTGTTTCCGTTTATCCGGCATTTTTGGAGAAAGCGAATGTAGGGTTTATAAAAACGCTGAAGGAAAAATTTGGATTCCCGGTGGGATATTCTGACCATACAGGTAACAGCATCGCTGCTGCTATGGCTTTGGCCAATGGTGCGGAATGGTTTGAAAAACATTTTACCGCTGATCGTACCCAGGAAGGTTTTGATCATGCTTATGCCATGGAAGAGGAAGGCATGACTCAATATGTAAAAGATCTTCGTGATGCTGAAAAAGCAATGATCATTCCAGATCAAAAGATCAGTGATGCGGAACGGTACACCAGAAAGCGGGCAAGAAGATCGTTGTACGCTGCTAAAGATCTGACTGCAGGTACGGTTATCAGTGATGAAGATGTGCTCATCGTCCGTCCTGAAGGCATCATGGATGCTGACCAGATCGATTTGCTGATCGGATCAAAACTGAATACGGATATGAAACAATACCAGGCATTTTCGCCTGACTTCATTTGATCCGGCAAGCATAATGCTGTTTACCTTTTTGCAAGAAAAGAGGGTTTAGCGTAAATAGGTCCAATAATGAATATACTTTTTGTTTGTAAGGCGTCGACGAAGATAGGACTAGGTCATCTCATAAGAAGTCGTTCACTGGCCAACCAGTTCAATGAGATGTTTCCTAATTTGACCATCTCTTTCAAAGTGGTGGGAGAACCACTTGTGAGTCGTTTATTGACAAGGGTGAAATATTTACCGGAGATCTATGAGGATGAACAAAACGTCAGTCTGAACGGCACTTATGATTTGTGCTTTATGGATATGATGGTGGCCTCAGACGACTTTTTCCGGCGCATGCAGGATGTTTCGAAGCTAACCATTAGTCTGTCACCAATCTTCAATCAAATGTCCCGGGTGGATCTGTTGTTTAACAGGACTAAAAATCATAATCTGGCGGAGAGTGAACAGCCCAAAAAGATCTACGCGGGACTCAAGTACACCATTATCCAGGAGGATTGTAAAAAGATCAAGACTTCCATTTATGAAGATAACCTGGACCTGGATCAGTTTCCTATTGCTATAAGTATGGGTGGAGGAGATGCAGCTAACAGAACCCTGGATTTTTTGCATTCGCTTAAGAATTGTAAGGTTCCGGCTACATTTTGGGTAATGCTGGGAGAAGGTTATCGGCATTCATATGATAACCTTATTAAAGCCATTAAAAAGGATAGTGACCACGAGATTATCCTGGCCAAAACCAATCGCAGCATGTGGCATATTCTCCGGAATTGTATTCTGGCCATTTTGCCAGGAGGTATTACCACCTATGAAGCTGCCTTTGCAGGATTGCCAACCATCAATTTCCTTCATGACCCTTCCAAGCAATATTTGATTCAGGAACTTATTGATAATAAAGTTTGTGTATACGAAGGGCCGATAGCTGATGAAGAAAGTTTGGTTCAGGTAAATAAATCCATCGAACATTTTTATTACGAACGAAGATCCCTGATGGAAATGCACCTCAATACCAAAAATCTGGTGGGAAGAAACAGTGCCAAACTTATCTGGGATCTTTGTAATGAAGAACTGGAGGAAAAGTCATAGCGACTAAAAAGATCAGTAAATGAAAGTATTATTGTTTTCAAATCAGGGATTGAGTGTGCCCCACCTGGGAATAGAGCTGGAAATACTGGAAGCTTTAAAAGCGGAAGGACATGAAGTGGATATTGTGAAATGCAACAGTAAGGTAAACGGTTGTTATTTCAATCCTGCCTATAATTTACCTGGTTGCGCGATTTGCGAAGCTCGAAGTGATGTGTTTTACAGAAAGATTGGATTTGATGCGAATAGGATTTTTCGTATGAAATGGTACGAGGAAGCTCTGAATTTTAATGCTCCTTTCTTTGATACGCTCAATGATCTTTTTGAATTTAATTATAAAGATGCGAACCTTGGGTTAGGTGTAGCCTCCTCCATTATTTCCGTTCAGCGGGATTATGATGTGAGCAGCCATACTTTTGGGCAATTAATCGAACAACAACTTCGCAGTGCCATCAATGTATATCTGAATTTTGAGCATTTTGTTGAACGGTTTAAACCTGATTATATATACCTTTTTAATGGCAGATTCGCAGAGACACATGCACTGATAGAACTTGCACAACAAAAGGGAATTCCTTTCCGTACCTTTGAAAAAGGAGCCACTTACCTCACCTATGAAATCTACGATAACTGCCTTCCCCACAGTATTAAGACCCGGCAGATGAATATCGACTATTACTGGGAGAATGCTGATGAAAAAGAACGAGTGGAAACAGCAGAGGCCTGGTTTTACGATAAGGTACAGGGGACCCATAAAAATGATAAGTCCTATCTGGATAAGATGGAAAAAGGCCGCTTACCGGAAAACTTTGACAAGAGTAAAACTAATATCGCCATTTTCAATTCTTCTGAAGATGAATTTAAGGCCATCCGGGAATGGCAAAATACTTTGTATTATCACCAGAATGACGCCATCAAACAGCTGGTGGAGCATTTTGTGGATAATCCCGATATTCATTTCTATCTGCGGATTCACCCCAACCTTGGAAAGGTATCCAATATGCAAACCCGGGGCATCGAGGAAATGGATTATCCCAATCTAACGGTTATTCCTGCTTTTGATCAGGTTGACACCTACGCTCTTATGAGAGCAGCGGACAAAACGGTCGGGTTTGGTTCCAGTACGCTTGTGGAAGCTACCTTTTGGCAAAAGCCTTCCCTCCTGTATGGAAAATCTTTCTACATGGGGCTCGATTGTGTTTATGTCCCCGAGACATTCGAGGAATTGACAAAATTGGTTACCGAAAGGAATCTGCCTCCCAAAAAACGGGAGCGGACCTATAAGTATGCTTATTATGTGAGCTCCCGCGGGAAAAAACTGGAAAAATTCCAATGGAACGGGAAATTCAACAGCACCTTTAAGGGGGTGGAAATGAAGCGATTTTACCCGGATACTTTTAACTATCTGTTCAAGTATCTTGGTAATTTTCCGAAATGGGTAAAAATGAATAAATTGGTTTGGGACAGGGGGCTGAAGCTTTCCGATATCGGAAAATTGAAGCAGGAAAACGTTCTTAAACAATAAACAGGGTAAAATGCAAAAGGACCAGAGAAAGAAGGTACTCATCATATCATATTACTGGCCACCCTGTGGGGGCATTGGGGTGCTCAGATGTTTAAAGATAGCCAAATATCTGAGGGATTTTGGTTGGGAACCGGTTGTCTTCACCGCAGAGGATGCGCATTATCCATCTATTGATAACAGTAACGATAAAGATATTCCGGAAGGCATTACCATTCTGAAGCAAAAGATCTGGGAACCCTATCATATTTACAAATTCATAACCGGGCAAAAAAAGGATGCCAACGTGAACAATGTATTCTACGTGAAGGACACCAAGATGAGCTTCATGCACAAATTGTCCGTTTGGGTTAGGAGTAACTTTTTCATACCTGATGCACGTGCATTGTGGATACGCCCTTCCGTAAAATTCCTTTTGGACTATTTGAAAGAAAATCCGGTGGATGCCATATTTTCTGATGGTCCGCCACATAGTAACACTCGTATTGCAACCATAATCAAGCAAAAAACAGGAATTCCGTGGCTTGCGGACTTTCAGGACCCCTGGACCCAGGTGGACTATTACCAGTTATTGCGATTGACCAAATGGGGAGATCGAAAACACAGACGTCTGGAACAACAGGCTTTCCGTGCTGCAAATAAAATAACCATAGTCAGTCCTACATGGAAAGAAGATCTGAAAACTTTAGGAGCAGACAATATTTCGGTAATTCCATGGGGGTTTGATCCGGAAGATTTTGAACACCGCCAGGTAGTCCCCGATGAGAAATTGACCATCACCCATCTTGGGATAATGGGCTATGACAGGAATCCTGAAGTTTTATTTCAGGCTATGGCTGAATTGATGAGTGAGATACCTGAATTTGAAAACCATGTAGAACTGAAACTGGTTGGCCAGGTGGATTACAGCGTGGTCGAAACTTACAGGGCTGCCGGCATCGAAAAAATGGTTAACCTGGTTGGCTCAGTTTCCAGAGAAGAGGCCCTTCAAATGACCTGCAGCAGTAATTTATTATTGTTGTTGCTCAATCAACAGGACAATGCCAAAGGAAGAATCCCCGGAAAACTATTCGAATACCTTGCCGCCCGTCGCCCGATTTTGGTGATGGGACCGATTGATAGTGATGTCGCTGGCATTGTAGGGGAAAGTGAAAGCGGTGTGACGGTGGAATATTTTGATCATGAAGTTATTAAGGAAACCCTGCTTAATTATTACAAATCCTTTGTGGATGGTTCTATAAAAGAGCCTTTGGAAGGAGATATAAGTCAGTACTCTATCCAGAAGCTGACGGGGCAGATTGCAGGTTTTCTGGATGAAATTTCAGCGTAAAGCCGTATACACCGAATTTATTCCACCTGAACAGATAAATTTGTCCCAAAAAATCCCACTTGTAAACGGTGCAAAAAAGGAAATTGGTAACAGATCATTGAGTCTACCTGGCAGCAGACAGGCACAAAGTGATCAGTGAGCTATTTCTGGGGTAGCAAAAAAGGAATTTTATCCGGAAAACCAGCTTACCGATCAATTCACGTTGTTCATTGCTCAGCAATCTTGATCGTTTTTGTCATTTATTAATCCTTTGGAACGGTTTTCTGTACAGGTGGAATTTATTCGTCGAGTACGAAATGGACAAAAAAGGTATTGATTAATTTTTTATCAAACTCTAAAATTTTGGTTTGTTCTAAAAAAGACTTAGACTTGTGTATCCAATGACACAAACTATTCTGATTTGTGTAACCTCTTCTACCACTTTTCCTAATCAAATGAAAACTTTAAAATCATGAATAATAAGCTATTCTATCTATTCGTTTTATTGCTTTTTTCCAGCCAGCTATTTTCGCAAACAGAAATCGTTTTGCAACCGGGAAGTACCGAAGGTATGGATGCCCGTGTGCAAAGTAATTTGCCCGATCAGAATATCGGCACAACTCAAATGTATAAGGCTCATTCCGGCACTATGTCCGGTGTTCCTTTTATAGACAGATCCCTGATCAATTTTGACCTTTCTTCCTTACCGGAAAATGCTATTATCGTTAGTGCCAAACTATCGTTATTCGCCAATACAGTGAATGGAGGGCACTCTACCGTGGATGGTCCCAACAACTGCTGGATTGAAAAGATCATCCAGCCATGGGAAGAAGAAACGGTTACCTGGAATAATCAACCGGCAACCACCACCGAGAACAGGGTTGCACTGGCAGCTTCTCAAAGTTTTGATGCCAATTACATCGATATTAATGTGACAAATTTGATCAAAGACATCTTTGAGAATCCTTCTGAAGGCTTTGGTCTCATGTTAAAACTACAGAATGAGACGCTGAGAAGAAGCCTGGAGTTTGGTTCAAGTGACGCTCCGGATGATAATCTCCATCCAAAATTGGTGATCAATTATTATGAAGCGGAAGAATGTTCTGTATTGTTAAGTGACGATATGGATGCACGGGTACAGAGTAATATACCAGATCAGAATATTGCTACTTCTCAGGTGTACAAGGCTCATTCCGGCACCATGTCCGGAGAGCCCTTCCTCGATAGATCTCTGATAAATTTTAACCTTTCAGAACTACCGGAAAATGCTGTAATTGTAAGTGCTCAGTTGTCTTTGTATGCCAATACAGTGAACGGGGGACATTCTACCGTTGACGGTCCAAATAACTGTTGGCTGGAAAAAATTACTGAGCCATGGGAGGAGGAAGCGGTCACCTGGAATAATCAGCCGGCAACAACTACTGAAAACAGGGTTGCCCTGGCCGCTTCACAATACGCAGAGCAAAATTATCTCCACATTGATGTTACTACTCTAATGAAAGAGATTCATGAAAATCCTGATAACGGATTTGGGCTTATGCTGAAACTTCAAGATGAGAGCCTCAGAAGAAGTATGGAGTTTGGTTCAAGTAATGCTCCTGATCCTGAAATCAGGCCAACCTTATTAGTTTGTTATGATATCAATACTTCCGTAGAGGAGCAGAATACGGTTTTTTCCCCGATAACTATTTCTCCAAACCCGGCTTCCCGGCACCTGGAATTAAATTGGGGAGATAATGGTTTTGAGACTATTCAATTACTGGATGCACAGGGTAAGAAAATCGCACAATTTCAGACTGATGATTTGGTAGGTTTGAGTATGGATGTGGGTACACTTGCCCCTGGGGTTTATTTTGTGCAATTTAGAAATCAAGTCGGGGTAGTGACGAGGAAGTTTGTAAAAAGTTGATTTAGCCAAAAATTCGTACTTGCCGAACCTGTCTTCCGGGCCAGGCAAGATTTATTCTTCCTGTGCAGAAAACCGCTCCATTGAATTGATAAACAACAAAAACGATAAGGATCGCTGAGCAATGAACAATTCTGTCCGGCCTTTTGGGGAATACGAAGGGTCGTGAGTGAATTGATCAGTGAGCCGGATTCTCGGCAGAATTTTTATTTTTTGCAACCCCAGAAAAAGCTCACAGATCGCTTTGCGCCTGTCTGCTGCCAGGTAGACTCAATGATCTTTTACCAAATTCTTTTTTCCTAATTTACTAAGAACAGTTACCAGGCAATAATTCTTTCTGTTCAAATTTAACCCAATGGGCAACAAAAAATCCCCCTTCCTTTGTGTGTCAAAAAAAGGGGGATGGTAGCGTAATAAATCTTGCCTGGTCAGGAAGACAGGTTCCGCTTTTACGATCTTTTTATTTCCTGCCTTTACCTTTCTTTGGCTTACCCTTAGGCTTTGGTGTAGCTTTTACCGGAGCTGGTGCTACCTCTTTTGCCAACCATTTTTCCCTGTTTTGATAACCTATGAAAAGTATAGACAGGATAATCAGTGAAGAGAAAATAAAGGAAATGATCCTGCCTACTTTGTAGGAGCGTGGATCAAAGCTGAATACAATGGTGTGTTCACCTGCAGGTATCTTCATGCCACGTAAAGCGTAATTCGTGCGTACATATTCAACCGGTTCTCCGTCGATGGTAACTTCCCACCCTTTATCCGGTCCATACCATATCTCAGAGAATACGGCAAACTGCTCGCTGGTCGTATTACTTTGATAGGTAAGTTGGTTAGGTTTATATTCGGTCAGGACAATGTTTCCGTTTTTGACCGGACTAAGGCCGCTTACGTAATCCGAATATTCCTCATGCACAACAGCTACTTCTTTCGGATCAAAACCCTCCAGGGCATCGATCTCAGCATTGGCATTTGGAACCATTTGAATATTGCTGACAAACCAGGCATTTCCGAGTGCACCAGGATTCTGTTGTGCTTGAGCAGGGGAACCCTGTGGTTGTCCGGGAAGGATGAAATACTTCGTGTTCAGCATGTCGAGGACCTTCTGATTTCCTTTGGCAATATGATGGTCAATCAGATCCTGAAAACGCTGTAGCTTGGCGGCGTGATAGCCACCAATTGATTTATGGAAGAAAGAAGCCTTGGTTGACCGGAAAGTAGATTCCGATGCATCGTAAACCCTGTAGTAGGGATCGGTGTCCTGAAGGATTTGAGTATCCGCAGGACGAGGAGCAAAGTTGGCCTCGTATCTTGATTTCTTCACGAAGTCCTGTTCGTTCAGGTAGCGTTTTCCTACTGTCCAAAAGTCAAAAAGTACAATAACTCCCAGTCCTGCTATCAGTACAAGTTCTTTGATCTTGTTTTGAACAAAAGCCCATATTAATCCACCGGATAAAAGTACAATAATCAAGGTTCTAAGACTGTCTGATTGCATGAGAGCCGCACGGTCTTTGGCTAATGCCTGCGGATCCATCGGTGCACGGGATGCATCGGCAGGATGAGCGAAATCATACATGTTGGCCCCTGCCAGTAAGAAATAAATACAAATAACAGCACCTATCCCAACAGCAATGTACAAACTGTTCAAAATTTCCTTTTTGGTAGATTTACCTTTTACAATGTGATCAACGGTGAAAAAGGCCAGTAATGGAACCAGCATGGAAGTAATACTCAATACCGAATTCGGCGTCCTGAATTTATTGAACAGCGGTAAATAGTCAAACAGGAAATGATTGAATCCTTCCAGGTTTTTCCCCATCGACAACATGAAGGTCAGCAGAGTTCCCAATACCAGCCACCATTTCATGGGTCCTTTGATCAGGATCATTCCCATCAGGAATAATAACACCATTACCGCTCCCAGGTAAGCAGGACCACTGGTGAATGGAAGTTTACCCCAATACAATGGAGCTGTGAATGGTTCTCTGACATTGTACCCCTGACCTCTCAGAGACTTGAAGGTTGCCGAGGAAGCGTCTACAGGTTCCTGAGACCCACCACCGACAAGTCCGGGAATGAAGGAAGCAAAACAATCCAGGGTTCCGTTACTCCATCCCATGGCATATTCCCAGTCGAGGCCTTCCGTTTCACTGCTGGATTTTGGAGTGCCGTCATCTGGAATTTCCAAAATAGGTTTTCCCCGCATGGTATCTTCAGCATATTCCATGGTGACCCATAGGTTGGAAAAGGATGCCCCCAGTGCGATGAGACCTCCAATCAGCAGTACTCCAATGGATTTAAAGAATTCCGGTAATTCACCCTTTCTCAGGTCATAAATGAACTGCGCAATACCGTAAATGACCAGGGTCAGGAATAAATAATAGGCCATTTGAGGGTGATTATGGTAAAGGACCAATCCTGAACCTAATGCGAATAACGCTCCACCTGAAAGGTATTTTCTTTTAAAGACCAGAATAACACCGGCAGCCAGAAGCGGAATAAAACTGAGCACTTCCAGTTTACTAATGTGCCCCGCTTCGAATAGGACAAGATTATTGGTCATAAAACCATAACCTATGGCTCCGGCAATGCTGATCCTGGAATTAGCTCCGAGGGAAAGCATTAAAATATAAAATCCCAACATAGCCGTGAAGAAACGACCAATTGGACGGGGAATTCCCAGTCTGAGCAGTCGGGTGACGTAGAATAAATTATTCCCGGCATTGACCGTATTGATTTGATAGGTAGGCATACCGCTGAACATAGCATTGGTCCATAGGGTGGTTTCCCCTGTGGCTTTCTTATGATTCCGGATTTCTTCGGACATGCCCTTGTATTGCATCATATCACTCTGGATAATGACTTTGCCCTCAATTTGAGGGGTGAAATATGCGATGGTAAGGCCAAGAAAGATCAATGCGGCAAGTATATGGGGCCAGGACTTCTTGAGAAAGGAATTCATGCGTTAGGAAAGTTTATAAATGAATTTTTAATCAGGTGGCTCAAATATAGGAAAATTTCGTTTCAAAACTTGATTTAAGAATGGAGCTGAACTGGACTTTTGCCTATTCGAAAGAGTATCATTAAATTTTAGACACCGAATTCATTCCATCTCTCTAAAAAACAATGGAAGGTGAAATAACCTTTGATTATACAAAAATCATCAGGAGGTTGTTACAGACTTTGAAAGAATGATGTCCCCCTTTGGAGGGGGAGAAATTTGACATTTTGTT
Source organism: Bacteroidota bacterium (assembly GCA_008501835.1). Lineage (GTDB taxonomy): Bacteria > Bacteroidota > Bacteroidia > Chitinophagales > Saprospiraceae > BCD1. The sequence goes on along the minus strand of QQUB01000160.1, from coordinate 4,396 downwards.
ATTTCCGCCTTTGATTGAATTTTGCTGTCAAATTGGGGGAGGAAAACTTGCTGAAAGGTTTCCTCCCCCGAATCAGGTCGAAAATACTCCGCATTTTCTTTCCTGATTCATCCCCCTCCAAAGGGGACATCGTTTTCAGTACATATGGAATGATTTCGGCGAGTAGGGAATGGACAAAAAAGATTTTGAGAAAGAATAGAAATTGTGTCCAAAATTCCATAGGAATTTGAAAGTCAAAAGAACTTGGACCATGAAGTTGTTACCAATTCTAAGTTGAAATCACCTTCCTAACCTTCTGGCTATTAAATTTTCGGCCAAAAAGAATTTTCTCCATAAATCTCCGTTGGACTAAAAACATTAGCTTTGCGCCATGGGTGTAATTAAACGACAGAGCATTAAACAGAGTCTTGCCAATTACTTTGGTGTAGCCATTGGTGCTATCAGCACGTTGTTTATTTTCCCGATGGCCCCGGATGAAATTGGGTTGTTGAGGTTTGTGATTGCAGCAGCTACTTTGGCTTTGCCTTTTGTGAGTATGGGGGTGGGGATTACAGTCGTTCGGTTTTTTCCTGAATTTGAAAATAAGGAGAATAACCATAATGGTCTTTTAGGTTTTAGTTTGATTATTATTCTTGTTGGATTTTGTGTTTTTCTTGGGTTAGTTTATTTGTTTAGAGATACCATATTTAAATTTTATAGTCAAAAACCCGCCGAATATCTAGATTACCTTTCTTTTGCGATTCCCTTAGTGTTAATGCTAGCCTTTATTCAACTGTTGAAATTCCACACCTCTAATTTCCATCGTGTAGTTGTTCCGTTTATTGCAAACGAATTGTTTTTGAAGTTATTACTCCCCACCTTGATTCTCCTTTTCGTCTGGAACTATATTGGAATTGGGGCTATGGTGAATGGGTTGATGGTCGGATATTTCCTCATTGTGACTATGATGACAGCATACCTCTGGTATTTGGGTGAATTGAGAATCAGTTTTAAATTTCCATTGCTAAAAAATAAGGACTTAAGAAAACGAATAGGTGCTTTTACTCTTTACAGTTTATTAGGAAGTCTCGGGGCTGTTTTGGCTTTTCAGATTGATGTTTTTATGGTGGGGAGTATACAAACGATGTATGCCACAGGTGTCTATACTATGTCCTTGTTCATTGCCAATACTATAGATGTTCCGTCCCGTGCCTTATTTAGTATTGCCGCACCTATTATTTCCAAAGCCTGGAATGATGAAAACATGGATGAGATCAGGGATCTTTATACCAGGTCTTCCATAAATCTTTTTGTTATCGGAGCATTTTTCTTTTTACTGATTTGGATGAATGTAGATGATTTATTTTCTATTCTCCCTAAAGGAGATGTTTTGATGGAAGGCAAGTATGTCATTTTTTTTATTGCTATATCAAAGCTCATAACTCAACTTACAGGAATCAATAACGTAATAATAAATTATTCTAAGTATTATAGGTTTAATCTCTATGCAATTTTGGTCCTTGCTGTTGTCAATATTAGTCTGAACCTTTATCTAATTCCTCAATATCCTATTACTGGAGCTGCAATAGCAACGATGATCTCCCTGATTTTATTCAATTTAATGAAGGTAGCTTTTTTGTATTTTCGTTATAAAATGCACCCTTTTTCCTTTAAAACAATTCTGGCTTTGGCGCTAACAGGTCTTTGTTATTTTCTATTAACCATTTTACCATCAACTTCTCATGCCTTGTTAAACATTTTTATTAAGTCTTTTACCTTGGTGGTAGTTTTTGGTGGTCTTACTCTTTACTTAAATTTATCTTCCGATATCTCACAACTAGTAAAGGGTCATTTGGCTAAATTACAGTCTATGCTACTAGGTAAATAAATTCATTTTCTTACTGGAGTAAATTGCTGGTACTTGATTTTGAGTGAAGGATAAAATTTCTTTTGTCAGTATTTAGGTGAATAAAATTATGTTAGAACCTTTTTTGTTTTTCATAAGATAAAATAGTATTTTCATCCTCAGTTGGTTTTTCAAATCGGGCTGACATTTTACTATGAAATTCATTTTAAAGGGTCAAGCATTTTTAGGTCAAAAACAATCTCCAAATAATTCTGAATGTTGTCATTATTTTGAACAACTTTTATTTTACTAACTCTTAAAAATTACAAAATGAAAAACTTAAAAATTTTCCTACCCGTTTTTTTTATTTCTTTGTTTTCTAACCTTTGTATTTCACAATCAGAGAATTGCCTAGAATTCGATGGAATTGATGATTATGTTTATGTTGGTGATGTAAATAATTTAGGTACTTCTGATTTTACTCTTGAGGCCTGGATATTTTTATTTGACATTGAAGATTCTGAAAATGGGAACAAGATAGTTACTAAAGGACTAACTGGAGTAGGTACCCCGGGTAATGCTGGTTATGCGTTAAGAGCTAGTCGGTTTGCTGCCGATGAAGTAGAATTCCAAATCGGGCATTCAGATGGGAGTAACATAAAAGTTCAATATTATGGCATAAGTACTCATACCTGGTATCATGTTGTTGGTGTTCGATCTGGGAAAAATTTATTCTTGTATTTGGATGGAGAATTGGTTGCTTCTGATTCATCTGAAGTTGTTTATAATGTTGATACAAACATTCCTTTAGTAATTGGTGCAATTCATAAGTTAGGAATAATTCCAACCGATGAATATATGAATGGGAAAATTGATGAGGTTAGAATTTGGGACAGAGCATTGTCAGAATCGGAAATAAAGGAGAATATGAATTGTGCCCTCTCCGGCCCAATTCCTAATTTGTTAGGGGTTTATAATTTAAACTCTGAAACCGGTACTATGGCAATTGATTCTAGTGGTTTTGATAATCATGGAAGCCTTGAAAATGGACCAATTTGGAGCACCTCCCCTGTTGCACAGGAATGCGTTTCAAGTATTGAAGAAATTTTACCGAGTCTTATTTCCGTCTATCCTAATCCATTTGAATCTGAAATATATTTCGATGAAGATTTGAATGGATTACAATTTAGGGTTTTTGATGTCGTGGGTAAATTAATTCGGAAAGGAGAAATAACAAACAACAAACTCGTACTTGAAAATCTCGTTTCGGGAAGTTATCTTCTTGAAATTTTCGAAAAAGAAAAATCGTACCAAAATATTGTTATAAAAATATAACTTTTGCTTAATTATGCCTTTTTAAAAAAATGGTAGTTTAAACAGTAGCCAATTGGTTGTGAATTATTGTAATAGGTGAAATTGTTGTTTCTACTTTTGTCAATTTTAAATGAATAATTAACCATAGAAATGAATATTGGAAAAGTTCAGATAAAGGATAAGAAAACTATTGAGGAGATTGAAATAAAAGATTTGAGGCCCTCCTCACATCCTGAAAGTGACTCATCGTTTTATGATGATTTGCAACAACATATAGATAGGGCAATAAAACAAAATGGAATTAGAGATTATAATAAGGGTATATATAATCATATTTTAAAAGAGCAAAAGAATAGAAAAAAAGTAGGTTTCTTAGAGCACTTGTTAATTTTAATAGGACAAGTTAAGGGCGTTATTAAATATCGCCTTAAACATGGTAAGTCTACTTTTAATCGATATGAAAATTATCACTACGAATCATTAGACTTACTAAAAAGTGAGGGACTGTTTAAAATTCAAAATCAAATATTCAGAGCTATTAAAGGTAGTGCTCGATTAGAACTGATTCATTCTGTAAGTGAATTGTGCAAGGACATTGATTTACCAAAAGTTCTTGAAGCTGGTTGTGGATCAGGACTTAATATGTATATGCTTGGCTGTTTAAGCGATAATATGGAAATCCACGGGTTTGAATATACAAATGCTCGATTAGCATCCTGCATAGTTAATTTATGGCATAGTAGGTATAAGAACAATCTTTTTCTTGCGGACATTTGTAATTTAAATTTAGAGGATAATTCATATGACGTGGTTTTTACTAACCATGTTTTTGAACAACTTGGGCAGAAAAATGCAGAAGCAGCTTTAAAAGAAATTTGGAGAGTGTGTAAGAAAGGAATTGTAGTCTGCGAACCTACCATTCATGGGGCGAATATTTTCGAAAAATGGAGAATGAGAACTTTGGAATATTGTGAAGACTTGATTTCAATCGCCAAAACTTTTCCAGACGCAGAAATAATTACTTATAAAGAAGACAATATCAGGTACTATCCGAATACAAGTTATCATTTAATTGTGAAAAAAAGTTAACATCTCCTGGAAGGCAGGAACACCGAACCATCTGATTTCTAAGACTTTTACCTTAGACTTTTGATCGGTGCTTTATTATTTCATGCATAAAGAGTATTTATAACATGTCTCGTGGAGAACCAGTGTGCCTCCTGCTTAGGGATATTTTTTTACTACAAGAATAACGGG
>QQUB01000175.1 GCA_008501835.1 Bacteroidota bacterium | reverse complement strand
CTCGAAATAGGTGGCGGACCTGTAGATGGTACTATTGATAAACTCGAATTGCATGAAGGCATGACCGCCAGAATCATCGAATACAAAACCGGGAGTATGGATTCCTATAAAAGGTCGAAGATGACCAAGGGCAACCAATTGGGGGGAATCTATCGCAGACAAGTGATCTTTTAGAAATTACTGGCAGAACATGCGCAGGGAAATACCGTCAAAGATACGGTGATACAGTACCTTGATCCGGATGACAAGGGCTTTTTTAATGAGAAAGAAATTCGTATATTACCAAAGGAAATCGAGTCTGTGAAGACAATGATTTGGGAAACATGGGAAAACATAATGGCTCACCGGTTTTATGAAGGTTGCGGAAAACCGGATTGTGCGTGGTGTTCTTTTGTAAAGGACAATGTTTATCCCGACAGTTTCAGCGACCCGGAAATCGAAGCTCTTGATGACTAACTAACTCAAGTTGTGATACACCTTGAGCAAAACTCAAAAATCAATTTACAATTAACAAAAATTGTGGGTTTTGGCCCTTTTTCTTTTGATAGTTGTCTTTTGAAGCTTGTTTTTTGACAAATTACGATTTATCGCAATTTGGGTTAACTAATACGGCTATTATTATCTAAATTCCAGACAAAATGAAAAGCATTGAAAAACTTTATGATGCATTTGGCGAGCTCATTTATGTAATCGCCATGGCGGATGGTGAGATACAGCAGGAAGAGCTCAAGGCTATTGAAGAAAGACTCACCAATCATCCATGGGGAGAAGCCATCCAGTGGTCTTTTAATTATGAGGTGAATAAAAACCATTCCATTGAAGATCTTTACGATAAAGTGATCAACTATTGCGAAATGCATGGTCCGGAACCGGAGTATAAATTTTTAATGGAAGTAATTGAGGACGTTGCCAAAGCCAGTTCCGGCATCAATGCTGAGGAACAAAAAGTGATGGACGATTTTGTCCATGACCTCACCGAGAAATTCAAACGGGATATAGAGCGGATAAATCAGGGGTGATTCCAAAATTTCAATTCCCTGGCACTTTTCTGAAAATACCTATCTTTGCGCTTTTTCAAAGCTCAGGTAATTATAAAACTGAGCGTGCAATTACTTTAAGATGGTACCTGCGAAGAAGACGTTATTTTACTGGTTGATGCGTGAATGGTGTTATATAGCAAGTAGGCTGTATTTTAAAAAGGTCGAAACCGAATACCTAGAACCTTTGCCAAAGGATAAACCGATTATCTTTGTCGGCAATCATTGTAATACCTTCATAGATCCGATACTCATTTCTGTGAATTCGCGATTATACCCTGCTTTTCTGGCGACAGCTGCAGCTTTTAAAAATCCGCTGGTGGCGAAATTCCTCCACGCAATTCGAATGTTGCCCATCTACAGAAAGAGAGATGGCGGAGATACTATCAAGAAGAATGAGAAGATCTTTGATATTTCCATCGAACAATTAGAGGCCAATCTTCAATTTGTCATTTTTGCAGAAGGGAGCCATTCCCGCTTTAGAAGATTACGCCCATTTAAAAAAGGCTTTGCCAGGATTGGTTTTTCGGCACTGGAAAAAAACAAGGGCGATATCGATGTACAGGTCGTGCCGGTAGGGGTGGAATACAGGCAGTATCGAAAGATGCACCAGGAAGTCTTACAAACCTATGGCAAACCCATCCCTCTTAGAGAGTATTGGAAGGATTATCAGAGAGATAAGGATAATACTATAACCAAACTTACTGAAAGGGTCTATGGAGACCTGAAAGAATTGCTCATTCATATTCCAACCGAAGAGCATTATGAGGAGGTGGAATCATTGCGAAATATTTCCCGGCCCTGGTTATATGATATTTCAGGATTGAGAAATCCGGGACTTCATGATAAACTTTTGGCAGAGCAGGAAATGATTGCTGCTCAGACAGCTTTTGAGGCGAAGGAACCTGAGGAGATGAATGCATTTGGCCAAAAGATTCAGACTTTCCAGCAATTTCTCGATAAACATAATTTCAGAAGCCACCTCGTCCGAAATGCTCCGCATTCAACTTTAATTTTAGTACTACAGTTTCTGCTCATGTTGCCATTTGCGCCTTTATGGCTGTTTGGGGTATTCACGAGTTACCTTCCCTATAAATTACCCGGGGTTATTGCCAATAAACTATTCAGGGATGATATGTATCACGGCGCGGTCAATTATGCCGGTGGTCTTTTCTTCTTTTCCGCCACATGGATCATTGAGACTTTGTTGGTTTTACTGATTTCTAAAAACGGGTGGATCACTCTGGCATTTGCTCTGCTAATGCCTTTGATCTCGATTTTTTCCTTCCGGTATTGGATAGCTTTGAAAAAATGGTGGCATCGCTGGCGTTACTCGATGTTTTCCAGGAAAAATAAATCGGAAGCCACCAGGATGGAAAAATTGCACGAGGAGATCATTGAAGATACGAAAAACATGATGACCAATTTTGGCAACTCGTAGCAGCGGAAAATATTCCGCTTACCGGTTGAATCCATTCGACCGATAGAAATTCGATAAATTTTGACTTTTTCCTCCGGGCTTCGTCAAACTTTCGGATATGTCATTTACTAATGGCTTATTTTTGTTTATAATATTTAAAATTTCAGGGTAGTGTTTCCTGCAACACGCTCAAAAAACAACCAATTAACTATGAGAGGAATTAGTTTGCTCACCGTATTTGTACTCACTTTATTCTTTTCTTCCTGCTGGAAAAATAAAAGCCCGGAAGATCTGCCCAGACTAAAAGCCAGCTTTAAATCCCAGGTGACCAAGTTTGAAAATAAAAAAGAAGATGCCAACGATAAGGTCAATGAAGGCCTCGAATCTTTGAATGCCCTAAAGGCAGCGCTTGAAGAAGCAAAAAATGAAGATAAGGAATTGGCAAAAGTTTATGGAGACTGGGAAAAGGTAGACCGTAAAGTCAATAATCTGAATAAGGAATACGAAGACCTGAAAGCCAAAGCAGAAGCATTATTTCAGGCCATGGAAGAGCAAACGAACAGCCTTTCCAGCAGCAAAAACAAAGCTGATTTGTTAGCGGCCATTAAAACGGCAAGAAAAAAATATAACGGCACCTTGGGTAATACCTCTAAGGCGATTGAAAAACTCAGGGTTTTGCATGGTGACGCTATCGATGTGGTAAAAGCACTCGAAGTAGCTGTAGCACTCAATTCCTTTGATGATATCAATGCGCAAATGGAGAATATCGAAAGCCGTGTAGACGAAATCATGGCTGAACTCACAGTAGCCGTTACAGAAAGTAAAAAGCTATACGATAAGAAACTTGATGACTTAAATTAATAGACTTTCCCTAAAACCCGGGGTTATGGATAAAAATCAAATCTTACTGGATCTTGCAAATCTGATTCAGGATAATGAACAGGAAATTATTCGCCGGAATAAAATCGACCTGGAAAATGCAGTGAATATCGATGCCACCCTCGTCGACAGGCTGAAGGTGGATGAGAAAAAAGTGGCTGCCATGGTTCAGGCTGTTCAGGAGGTTATTAGTATTGAAGATCCGGAGAATAAAGTTCTTAGTGAATATGTACACCCAAACGGGATTAAGGTCGTCAATAAGATTGTTCCCTTCGGAAATATCCTGATCATTTATGAGTCACGCCCGGATGTGACCATTGAGGCAGCGATCAGTGCTTTTAAAGCAGGTAATCGCATTTTTCTAAAAGGAGGAAAGGAAGCCGTCAATTCCAATAAGTTTTTGGTTAAACTCTGGCATGAGGCACTTGAGAAAAATGGGGCGGATAAAGATTATGTGACTTACCTTGATCTCAATCGGGAGGCTACCCAAAATCTGATTGAAAAAAATCCACACCGGGTGGATCTCATTATTCCCCGTGGTGGTGAAGGTTTGATCAATTATATCAAATCCAACACCAATGTGCCATTGCTGGTCAGTGGTCGTGGCAATAATTTTATCTATATCCATGAAGATGCAGATTTCGACATGGCTGTGGATTTGATCCTTAACGGGAAGAGCCGGTTGAGTGTCTGTAATGCGATTGATAAAGTACTTTTCAATACACAAATTCCCGACCTTGAAGACATGATGCCATCCTTGCTGAACCGTTTGGAGGAAGCCGGGATAAACGTGTTGGGAACGAACGCAATCTGCGAAATCAATTCCTCGATTCAGTTAGAGCAAGACGAGGATGTATTTTATGAAGAGTTTCTGTCGGCAAAGATTTTGTTCTCAACCGTAAATTCAGCCGAAGAAGCC
>QQUB01000110.1 GCA_008501835.1 Bacteroidota bacterium | reverse complement strand
ATCCATAGTATGTGGACAGAACTACGTTAAATAAATATTTTCCTGAAGCAAGAGGATAGGGCTATACCGCAGAGGACCGCTAAGAAGCGCAGAGGACCGCAGGTTTGTTTGTTTTTCTCCGCGAAACTCTGCGAAACCTCTGTGTAACTTTGCGGTACAACTCTCTGTACCTCCATGATTGAATAAAGTATTTTGATCAAAACTAATTTTGTCCTCCTACCAATAACTTGTAACCAGCAACCTAATTTTTCTTCCCATTCTTCATTTGCCCGTAAATGCCTCCAATAAGTTCCTCTATTTTATAAGGTTTGGGAATGTAGCTATCCATCCCGGCATCATAACATTGTTGGATCTCTGATTTCAACAAACTGGCTGTCATGGCGATGATGGGGATTCGATTAACTGTATTACTTTTTCGCTCTAATACTCTGATGGCTCTGGTGGCATCATATCCACTCACTTCCGGCATTTGAATATCCATCAGGATAATATCATACCCGCCGCTTTCAAATTCGGTAATGGCTTCTTTACCGTTTTCAGCAAAGCCCATTTGCACATCTGGAATATAATACTCCAGGTCATCGCTGGCGACCATTACGTTGAAGGCATTGTCTTCGGCTAAAAGGATTTTCACTCCTTTTAAAGCCCCCGCCATCTCTTTCAATTGTTCCGGACTAATCCCATCCTGTAATTGCTCACCTGCCTGAACAGCCACAAAAGGAAGTTCGAAAAAGAAAGTACTGCCAATGCCTTCCTTACTTTCCACCCAAATTCTACCCTCCTGAAGTTCAACCAATTGTTTGGTTATGCTCAAGCCCAGGCCGGTCCCACCATACTTCCGGGTTATGGACTCATTTACCTGTTCAAAAGATCCAAATACTCGTACCAATTGATCTTCAGGTATTCCAATCCCCGAATCCTCTACGGCAAACTTCAACATATCTCCTTGCTGGGTCATCATAATCTGAACCTTACCTTTTTCTGTAAATTTAATCGCATTGCCCACCAGGTTAAGTAAGATCTGACTTAATCGGGTCGGATCTCCCTTGATATGCTCAGGAATGGTTTCATCAAGAGATGTTTCCAAGGCAAGTCCTTTTTCTTCGGCCTTGGGCCTTAACACATCAACCACATTTCCAATAACCTTTGAAAGATTCATTGGAATATTTTCAACTTCAATTTTCCCGGCCTCAATTTTTGAGAGGTCGAGAATGTCATTTAATATGACCAGTAAATTCCGGGAACTTTGCTGAATTGCATTGAGAAATTTCTCCTGGGGAGTAAGATGTTCATTCCTGATCAGAATATCCGTCATGCCTGAGATGGCGTGCATTGGCGTCCGGATCTCATGGCTCATATTGGCCAGGAATTGTTCTTTGAAACGCTCCGAGCGTTCCGCTCTTTCTTTTTGAGCATTCAACTCTTTGGTACGTTCTTTTACGGTTTCTTCCAGTTTTCTTTTTTGTCTTTCAAAATTCCGGACCCTGTACCTGTTATAAAAAACGATGGCCATAATCAAAAGCAACGCAAAGGTTCCAATGGCCCACCAGGTAGACCACCAGGGGCCATAAACAACGATTGGAATAGCTAATTCATTTAAACCGGGATTTCCTCTTGGATCTTTGGCTTTAACTTTAAAAGTGTACTTCCCGGGAGAGAGACTGGGGTAGTTGATAAAATTCACATTTCCTCCATAATTCCAATCCTTTTCATAACCCTCCAGATAATAACTGTAGGTATTTTCATCAGGACTGAAAAAGCTTAGTAATGCATATCTGAATGTAAAGGATTTGTCCTGGTGATAGATCTTTATTGGTTCGGATAAGTCCAGCTGATTTGCTGAAACAACTTTTATGGTATCTAGCCCTCCATCCAATTTACTGAATTGTGTTAACACCAATCTGGATGACTCCATCCTAGCCAGAGAATCCAACACATCCGGGTGAAAAACATTGAAGCCATTCATACCTCCGAAAATAAGTTCTCCGTCAGGCGTTATTGCTGCAGCTTCTCGATTGAATTCGTTATAAGTCAGGCCATCCTTCTCATAGTAATTTTTTACGGCTCCGGTTTTGATATTAAATCGACACAAACCTACGTGTGTACCCATCCAAAGATCATCACCATAAGGAATGATCGTATATATAATATCATTTGACAAGCCATCAGCAACGGTATATCGCTGGAAAGTCTCAGTCTGTTTATCAAAGGAAAGTAAACCTCTCCTCGTTCCTATCCAAACCTTATCTTTATAAGGAACAGTCATAAAGATTTCCAGTTGCATCTTTCCAGGCTGCTTATCTGGAAGTTCAAAATTTCTGACCTCCTTATTTCCAAGGTTAATTTTTGACAATAAACTATCTGTACAAACCCATAAATGCTGCTTCCCAGCACCAATAACTCCTCGCGGAAATTCTTGAGTTATTTCACTAGAAAACGTTTCCTTTTTCCTGTCAAAGGACCACAACTTTCCATGGGCATTAACGAACCACAATTGGCCATCCTCTCCTAATTTCAAAGAGGGAGTAAGGATCCAATTATTAATCTTCTTAAGTAGGATAAGGCTATCTGCTGGAATAGTAAAGTATTTTAGCTCCTTTGTTTGAGGATCAAACCTGGCAATAAAGTTTCTGTAGCCACCATACCACAAATAACCATCATCAGTGCAAAGGATCATTCCTGAATAAGCTGACAAATCTGGATTACTTTTCCCTGTGTCTATATAGGCGTTCCTTTTCTGTCCATGCTTGTTTTTTAGATCAAAAACAACTAATGAGTTATAATGGTAGATCCCATAGAGGGTATCATTATTGTTATGAGCAATGGAATATATTTCTACGCCGGAGCCGGAACGACTGTCCCACCTTTTTGGATCATGCATATAGTTTTCAAAATACCTGTTTCGTTTTCTCACTTTTGAAACTCCAAAACTATGCGGGATCCACAAGGTACCTTCCTCATCCTGAAAGAGTCTTCTGGTCAACGTAAAGTTATCAACATCAAACTCCCCGGATTTATTGATGTAGCGCTGTTTTACATCATATTTATAAACTCTGCCTCCTGTGGTAGCCAACCAGATATTATAATAATTATCCGTGCAAAAACTTTTCCATTCCTCTAAAGGAATATCATCAGGCAAGTCAAAAGATTCGAGTAACTTTCCAGCTTTGGGCGTCAATGAAGGGTACCAAAATTTGCCGTTTTGATCAATAGGCAGGGTTTCTCTTCCAATATTTGAAAATTTAAAAGACTGACATTCACCAGTGCCGAAATCCACATAATCATAATCGCCACTGGAAGTAAACCAGCTTTGATTCTCCTGTGAAAAAATAAAAGAAGCAGAAAGGTTATAAGGGGTTTCAAATGATTTATTGTTAAACAGAAATTCCCCTTTTCCTTTATACTTGTATTCCATAAATGTTCGGTAAGGGTTTCCGCTTACTTGTTTATCCAAAGTACAAATGGAAATAATTTCACCAGAGGGGGTAGTAAAGGTCTGTAAAACGGTTAAGTCTTGTTCTTCCGTAATATTTTCAAAACGGGCTCTGCTAAATGTCTCTGTTTTTTTATCAAAATATTCCAATTTCCCCGATCGATCATTATCCGCCACTCTTATAAGTAAATTACCCTCATTGTCTTCATAAATCTGGCGAACCATATTGTGGCTGATCGAGGTGCTGTCACCAGGTCGATGTTGGTAATGAACCCAACTCACACCGTCGTATCTATTCAATCCCTGGGCAGTGCCGATCCACATATACCCTTCCTTATCCTTGGTAATGTAAGACACATCCCGAAAAGAAAGTCCATCCTTTTCTGTCAGATGTTCCACAGGAAGATACTCCTGGCCAATTGCCGGAAGGCAAAAGAGTAGTAAAATAAGTAAGGTGTTTAGTTTCATCCCGAGTTAAAGATATAGAATAACTATTTGATTAAAAAAATAAACCCAAACCCCAAGACGGGATTTGAGTTTACAAATCGTGAATTATTAATTATTCAGGAAAACTATTTTTTGGCGTAATACTTTGCGTTTATCGATTGATTATCCAGCAAAACTGTTCCATTTCCGGAATGGATTTCCTGGAAATCCACCGTGGAAAAGTTGTCAATATTTATAAGGTTGATAAGGCCTTTATTAACCAGGGTTCCGCCGTAACTTACAATGCCAATCGTATAAATATCTGACCCGTCGATCATAACTGAACCTGATGCGGTGACAGTGAGTTTTGCTCCAGCCTGTAATTCAATGGATGCCACTTCTACTGCTTCGTCTACAACCGGCTGAGCGAAATGGCCGGTGTTCATGGCTTTGATGATCACATTCGTATTTTCGTCAGGCACCTGGTTGTCGCTCCAGTTTTTGGATTCATTCCACTTATTTTCTTTTCCGGGGGTACCTCCTTTCCAGGTTACTGTATTTTGAGCGAAAAGAGTTGTTGAAGCGAGGGTTAAAATAGCGATTAATAAAGTTTTCATGATGTTCAATTTTAATGTTATTGAATGAATACAACCGCAATATAGGGGCAGAACCAGGGTGAGGGCAAGTCATTCTTATCCAACGGGAGAAGTGTTGATCAAACGGTTGATCCAACGGTAAATAGCCGCTGGATTGACCGCTGGATCAATGTTCTGACTTGGGTCAAAATTTATTCCTAACTTGCCTGGCAGAAAGAATTTAGTCCTTAAAAACTTATTAATTATGGATATTAACTGGCAGACTTCTTATATTGATCCTGAAAACCTGATAGCTATTTCCAGAGGAGACGATAATCGAATGATCAAATACCTGCGACAATTTCAGGAGTTGATCCCTGAGCGGATAGAACGCCTGCAAGAGTGCCTGGTAGCAGAAGACCGGAAGATGGTCAGGCAGACACTACATCAAATGAGTCCCCAACTGGAATTTTTTGGCGTTCCGGAAGTAATCCCTCCCATCCGGCGATTAGAATACGAATATGAAACCATCCCGTTAGAGGAGCTTAAATCGCTGGTCAAAAAAATACTCGTCCAACTGGATGGCGCCTGTGAAGAGGTGAAAATGATTTTGAATAAATTCGAATAAAACGACCAATGTCCTCGAACAAAATTAGAAGTCTGATCATTGATGATGATCCGTTTATCCGGGATCTGTTACAGGATAAACTTCACCAGTATTTGCCTGAAGTAGAAGTTCTAGGCTCCGCTACCAGCGGATCACAAGGGTTAGCCATGATCAATGAATTTCAACCCGACCTCATCTTCCTGGATGTCGAAATGGCCGACATGACTGGTTTTGAAATGCTAGCCAAACTAGAAGACATCCGTTTTCAAACCATTTTCATCACCTCTTACAGCCACTATGCCATCAAGGCTATCCGGTTCAACGCACTCGACTACCTCGTCAAACCTATCGACCTGGGAGAATTAAAAGAATCCATTAAAAGATATAAGGCTAATATCCAACAAAATAAACGCCCGGATAACGTCCAACAGGCTTTAATTAATTTCAACACAAAAAAAGTTTCTGACCAAACCCTGATTTTACAAACGCAGGAAGGAGAATTAAGGCTGATCCTTAAAAATATCATTCGGGTGGAGGGAGAACGCAATTACAGCTACATCCATCTGGCCAACAATAAAAAAAAGCTGACCACCAAAACCCTTGGAGACATGGAAGAATTACTTGGGGAAAAAGGGTTCTTCCGATGCCATAAATCTCACCTGGTCAATTTCAGTTATATCAAAGCCTACCCCAACAGCACCACCATCATGCTTTCAGATGATACAGAATTACCTATTGCCAGACGGAAAAAAGACGAATTCAAGAGTTGGTACGAACGCTGGAATGCAGTCTAATTCCAAAATAAATGACAATAAGGGAAATAAACCTCCGAGGTTTCTTCGCAATTTTTTCCTCAACCTTTGCTTTTGTCTCAGACTATTGATGCCTTAACCTTTTTTTGCCCACAAACTATTTCTGATTATTTTTACAAGCCTTAAAACAGGCATAAATAATCTTGCTCACTCATAAATATCGATCATGACCAAATACGGACTCCACGGAAAACTCCAGGCCACTCCTGGGAACGGGCAGCAACTTGCCGACATCTTATTAGAAGCTTCAAAACTCGTCTCCACAGCCAAAGGTTTTGGCCTCTATATGGTCAGTCTCGATCAGGAAGACAAAGATGCTGTCATAGTAACAGAAGTTTGGGATAGCAAAGAAGATCATGATGAATCACTGAAATCAGAGGCTGTCAGAACATTGATCGGCAAGGCTATGCCTTTACTTGCGGAAATGCCCAAAGGTGGTCAGGTATTGGAGGTATTGAACTTTGAATAAATAACCAAAAAGACAAGATTCGTTTCAAATAGTCCTCAGTGTACTCCCGACCTTTGGTGCGGGACAGGCTCTGTGCCTTCTCCGTGAACCCTGTGGTTAAAGCATTTTTTTGAAGTCATTCTGTCCTTTTATTTTGTCAACTGGTTTTAGGTTTATGAAAATACGCTCTATCCATTTTATCCTTTCACTACTTTTGATATCTCTTTCTTGTAATAAACCACAAGAAAACACCCCTCCGAACATCATCCTCATCAACATAGATGACATGGGTTGGAAGGACACAGGCTTTCAGGGAAGTCAATTTTACGAAACACCCAATATCGACAAAATTGCAGATCAGGGTTTCATTTTCACCAATGGGTATGCGGCTGCCTCCAATTGTGCCCCCAGCCGTGCCTGCCTGATGACGGGATTGTGGACATCACGCCATGGGGTTTATACCGTAAGCCCTTCCGCAAGAGGAAAATCTGAACACCGTAAACTTATCCCGACAAAGAATACCAAAACACTGCCTGAAGAATTCATCACCCTTCCGGAAATCTTAAACCAAAACGGTTATTCCACCTGCCATGCTGGTAAGTGGCATCTCTCAGACGATCCTTTGACAAGAGGCTTTGATAAAAACATCGGAGGCGGCCATAACGGCCATCCGAAAAGCTATTACCCTCCATATAAAAATGTAGACCTGGAAGCCGAAAATGGTGAATATCTTACTGACCTGATAATGACCCAAACCATTGCATTTGTCCGATCAGCCAAACAGCCTTTCTTTTTGAATTATGCGCCTTATGCAGTCCATACACCTATTCATCCGGTGGATAGCCTAAAAGCCAAATATGAAGAAAAAGCTCCCTGGAACGGCCAACAGAATGTAGACTATGCGACCATGGTTGATAACCTTGACAGAAATATTGGTCGATTGATTAAAACCTTAAATGAGTTAAACTTCTCTGAAAACACACTGATTATTTTTACTTCTGATAACGGTGGTCTTTGGGGAATAACGGATCAGCAGCCATTAAGAGCAGGTAAAGGCAGTTATTACGAAGGAGGGATCAGAGTGCCATTCTTTTTTTACTGGCCTGAAAAGATCCCATCAAAAACAGCAACTGACATCCCAATAACCAACCTGGATATTTTACCCACCATTCTGGAAGCAGCGGGTATTAAATATGATCAAAAACTGGACGGAGAAAGTTTATGGTCCGCCTTTACAGGAGACACCACCCTGCAAAACAGACCATTATTTTGGCACTTCCCTATCTACCTGGAGGCTTACAGAAAAAATAACCTTCAAAATCGGGATACTTTATTCAGAACCCGCCCCGGTTCCGTAGTAAGATCAGGAGATTGGAAACTCCATCATTATTTTGAAGACAATGGCATTGAACTTTACAATTTAAAAGCAGATATTAGCGAATCACAAAATCTCGCATCCCAAAAACCAGAAAAAATAAATGAGCTTATAAAAATACTCAACTCCTGGCGAGACAACGTAAACGCCCCAATCCCGGATCAACTAAACCCTGATTACAAAGAATAACTCCATTTCAAGAAAAATGCTCCGGAGAACAAAAATCACCTTTCCCCCTTTGGAGGGGAAAAAAGAAATGCCCGCCATTTCTTAGGGGGAGGAAAACCCACGCAACAAGATTACCTCCCCCAAATTTGACAGCAACATTTTCCCAATCGGAAATATACCGTCGTCAAATTTGACCCCTCCAGAGGGGTATATTCACTCTAAACACCATATCCGAAATAAAAAATGAGAAAACACATGAATACCAACAAATTCCTATTGCTCCTTTCATTACTTTTTTTCTATTCAACGGCTTTTGCCCAACTCAACCTAATCCCACAACCACAAAAAGTCGAACAACAAAAAGGCTTTTTTGAAATCAAAAAGAACATTTCTCTGGTCAGCAATTATCCCTCAAATCACCAAAATCAGGCATTGGTCAAATGGCTCAAAGAAGTGCAGAACATCGAATTCAATGCTTCCCCAAGAATAGGGAAAAACAGTATCCAGCTGTTGAGGCAGCCCGATCAAGCAGCTTTTTCAAACTTTTTAAAGCAAGAAAAACTTGACTACAGTTTTGAAGCCGGAGAAGAAGGCTATGTACTTCAGGTAAGTCGTGAAAACATTAAAATCATCTCTACCTCCCATGCCGGTATTTTTTACGGCATTCAAACCTTAAAACAATTGATCACCGCCAATGCTGTCAATAATCAAATCCCGTGCCTGGTCATTTACGACAAACCGGATTTCCCGATCCGTGCATGGCAGGATGATATCAGCCGCGGCCCCATTCCAACGATGGATATGCTGAAGGACCAGATACGGAACATGTCGGCATATAAACTCAATTATTTCACCCTTTATACTGAACACACCTTCAAACTTGACAAACATCCAGGTATTGCTCCCGAAGATGGAATTACCAAACAAGAACTCCGTGAACTGGCCGAATTTGCCCGTAAACATCACGTAACCCTGATAGGCAATTATCAGTCGTTTGGCCACATGGAAGAGACCCTGGTGCATCCGGACTATAAACACCTGGCTGAAAACGATCACATTATTTCTCCTGCTTTGGAGGAATCCTATGATTTCCTTCGGGATGTATACTCCGAGATCGTTCCTGTTTATGATGGTCAGTTTTTCAACATCAACTGCGATGAAACTTTCGGACTTGGAGAAGGTAAATCCAAAGACATGGTCGAAAAACTGGGTATCGACGGCGTATACTTATACCACATTAAAAGGTTGAACGATCTTTTACAACCCTACGGGAAAAGCATTCTTATGTGGGGAGATATTGCCGCCAATCACCCTCGGATTGTCCAGGAATTACCTAAAGACATCACAGTCATTGCCTGGGGATATCACGCAGCAAAAAGCTTTGACAGTTCCATCACACCAATTACAGCTACGGGCCTCAATTTTTGGGTGGCTCCGGGAGTCAGCTGCTGGCGAAATGTATATCCAAGTCTGAATACCGCCAAGATCAACATTTTCAATTTCGTCAGGGATGGCAAAAAACACGGGGCTACCGGAATACTTAACACAACCTGGGACGATGACGGTTTCAACCTGTTCCAAAACAACTGGCACGGCCTCGCCTGGGGAGCAGAGGTCAGCTGGAAGGCTCCTGACCCGAACCTTTCAGAAGAGTATTCCGCAAAGGAAATGGAAGATCGTTATGCTCATTTCAACCGCACCTTTGATCAGACTTTCTATGGGCTAAAAAAGGAATCCCTTACAGAAAAAATGAATCGGTTTATAGCTTTGAGCAGAGGTGGTGTGAAAAATATTTTCATCAATCAACGCTTTTTCGAACCTGTTTTCCCGATTCATGCGGAATATGTTCAACCCGAAAAAAGAGCACAGTATTTGAAAGAAATAGACTACCTGAAAAACCTTTTTAATGAAGTAGAAACTACTGCTAAAAAGGTTACCCAAAACGGACAGAGCACCGCCAATTTATTATTTGCCATCAGTCAGGTACAATTCACTTTGAAAAAGAATTTGCTCCGGATGGATGTAAATGATTTTATGAATGGGCGGAAAAACGTTTCTGCTTCACAACTACAACAATCCATCAGAAACCTGGCTTTGGAGGCTGGAAAATTAAAGACTTCTTACAAAGAGTTGTGGCTAAATGAGAACCGGTTATCGTGGCTGGATGTGAATATGAAAAAATATGACGAACTCATTCAGGGCATTAATGATCTTGAAGGGCACTGCTTTATCAAAGCCCATAACGAATTGACTGAAAAGGGAAGGAAGGTTTCCATTGAACCTCTTTTCAAAGAAAAGCCGGTTTATTATGAAATCAACAAAGACCATGTAACCTCGGATTCAAAAAAATATTCCGGGCCTTTTTACCTGAAAAGTGACGCCAAGATCTCGGCCAGGGTTATTCAAGACAACCAAAACTTTCCAGTGGTTAAGGATAGCCTTATTTACCACAAAGCCATCGGTAAACTTGCCCGATTAAATGCGGTACCCAGTGATTACCATCCAAGTTATGACGGTGGCGGGAAAATGGCACTCCTGGATGGAAAACTTGGCAACCCGGCAGCCCTTAGAACTGGTCGCTGGCAGGGATTCTCCGGTCAGAACATCGAAGTGGAAATCGACATGGGAGAACGGACAGGTTTGAACAAGTTCTCCATGGGTTGTTATCAAAACACCCACTCCTGGGTAATCCTGCCAAAAAATATCAGGATATACGCAAAAGACACGGAGCTGGAAAATTATCGTCTGATAAAAATCATCGAACATGATATCAGTCCAAAAGAAGGCGGGGCTTTCAAACACGTTTTTGAGACAACTCTGGGCGGTCTAAATGTACGCTACCTCAAGGTTCAAGCCGAATGGTACGGGAAACTACCGGAATGGCACCACGCCGGATCAGAGTACGATTCAATGTTGTTTGCGGATGAGATAATAATTGAATAATGTAGCCCAGACTTCAGCCTGGGTAGTACCACAAACGAAAAATTATTAAAAGATCTTCAACCTCCAATCGCTAATCGATATTCATTATTCTTTAAGAAATCAGAAGGAATAATGAATATCGATTAACGAATTTCGATTTGGGATGTATTCAACTACATGTTTTTTCCTACAGCTTTTTTTAATTAAATTAGCCTAAAATAAGCCTATGTATGATTATGATTCGCTCCTGGAAAAGGCCATCAAAATTGCCATAGATGCTCACGAAGGCCAAAAAGATCGTTACGGCAAACCTTTTATCTTTCATGTATTAAGAGTGACATTTTCCGGTAAGGACAGGAAAGAACAAATATGTGGAGCTCTTCATGATGTGGTGGAAGACAGTGAATGGACAACCGACGATCTGCTCAAAGAAGGGTTTCCGCCCGACATTGTTGAAGTAGTCAGGCTGATGACCATTGAAGAGGGAGATGACTATCAACAAAAAATAGATGAATTGGAAGGCAATGACCTCGCTGTCCGGGTCAAATTGAACGACCTCCAGGACAACATGGACCTCAAAAGATATAACCTGCTCGATGAAAGCGATAGAAAAAGAGTGAACAAATACCTCAGAGCCTGGAAACAGTTGAAAAAAGAATAAAACCAGAAGTATTTCCCCCCGGTTTTTAAATTATTAGAACACCTAAACCAACCTTGCTTTGTCATGAAATACTTCAGAAACTTCAGACAAAAATACCTTCACGATGGAAGGCTAAAAAGGTATTTTGCCTACTCGATTGGAGAAGTCTTCCTGATTGTATTAGGAATTCTCGTAGCTGTATGGATCAGTAACTGGAACGAAAGAGTTAAAAGGAAAAAGATCGAAAAACAAGCCTACAGGGAGATTAAAAACGATTTATCCAAAACGCTGGAAGACCTCGTCTATGACCTCGACAGGCATATTGATCGGATGGAGAAAGCCCGGGTTATTCAGGACTATTTGAATAGTGAAAATCAATACCACGACTCTCTGGATTTGTACTTCACATTAATTGCGCAGGATTATCAACTCTTTCCCAAAACAGGCGCTTATGAATTGCTGAAATCAAGAGGTCTGGAAATCCTTACCAATGACACACTGCGTTTTCACATTACGGATCTTTACCAGATTAATATGGAAAGAGTGTATTCAGGCGGGGTTGATCAATCCCAGCATCGCAATATTGCCAAAACCATGGAACCTTACATCAAAAAATATTTCAGACTGTCTGATAAGCCATACAACGAAAGAGAACTAAAGTATTCATCAGATACAATTTCCTTTAATCAACTCGAACTAAAAGATTATGAAGCTCTTAAAGCTGACGACGGTTTCCGAATTACCCTCCAATACAACCTGATCACCCGCGAGAGGAAAATCCGACATCACCTCAAACTCAGGAAACAAATTGAAGCTGTTATTACAGCTATCGACAACGAAATAAAATAATCAAAACCAGAAAACAACTTCTAAGCAAAAAATCCATTTCGCTGAAGAAACTCTGTTGCAAGTTTTTCAACCCTGTCAATATGAGCCTCTTTATCAGTTACCCGGTTGGCCTCCTCGGTCATTTGGCGAATTTCATCAACGTTGATCTTGCCGTGGAGTCTGGTTAATATTTCTTCTATATCCCAATAATCAAGCACCTCCTTCCTTGCCAAAATGCCTGCATGATATTTCCCGAACAAGCTTTTATCATCAACAAGGCGTCTGTACTGAGGCATATCCATTTGCAGGTCTGTGGAAAAGCCATCGATTACATTCACCTCTTCATTATCCAAAGCTTTATATACTCCGGGATGTCTGTAAAATTTCGTCTCTTTGAAGGGCAGCCCATAACCAAGGTTACCCCGGGCTTTCAACACTTTAAATCCATTAGGCCTGGAAAAGAAATCGGCTTCACACCCAAGGGTTAGCTCTCCCAATTTCTTCAAGTCCGTAATAGTGGATATATTTTTCTTGTCAGCGTCTTCGGCTCTTATGACAATTTCCCAGTTATTGTAAAAACCAACCGGACAAATCCAGCTAATGGGGTGGCGAAGTCCGTTATAGATTTCATTCAACGTTGAAACAGCATCCTCCGGGCTCAAATGATCAAACTGATGAGCACTTTGCGGAAGTGAAGTAGCAAAGGCCATTTCAAATCCCTGCCAGGTATAAGCAGGGTAGATATCAATGTCTCCTCTCGACAAAGCCACAAAATTCAAAGTAGCTCCCCCAAAATCGTATTTTGAAATCACATTGAATCGATTATCGGCATCATATTCCAGTAATTTTGAAATAATGGCACAAAGCAAACGCTGCTCAGTATAATCCTGGCAGCCAATAATGATCGTTTTTTTAGCTCGATCATCCACATATTTTTTATAGGAAGGAATATCCAGCGGATTGGTAATCACCAGACTTGCCAAAGACAAAACTGTACTTTCCTGACTGGCTGTAACCTGTCCGACCCGTTCCCTTTCCTCTTTAATTTGTTCCTGGATCTTCTGAAAAGAAATTTTGGCCGTCCCTCCTAAAAAGGGTAGCTGAAGTTCATTCAGCTTGGACCAAATAAAGGGAAGAATCATGAATACCAAAAACCAAATGGTCCATTCAGATGGTTTTATATGTAAAAACCGCTGGTCAGATTTTTCAATGGAGATAAGCAAAAAAAAGATGACTATCAGTTCGTAAATCACGAACAATACTACAGATTTCCTTTCCATGGGTGTCAAGTAATGGGTTTGGTAAAATAAGCCCTCATAAGGGGGGAAATGTTTGAGAGCTGTGGATTTCCAATGGTAATTTTTCAGGAATTGAGTGTTAAATATAAAGACCATTCTCAACACTAACAAAAAAGTAAAGTATAGTATGGGTGAAAACAGGCCGGACTTTCCAGCAAAGAAAATTTTCTGATAGTAGGTTTGAAAGGGATTCAAAACTTTAACCCTGGCTAGAATTATTGATTTTTTTATCAGTTTATTACCTTCACGGGAAATGAATAATTTACACTTGAAATCCACAGCAATGAAAAAACTCTTTTTCCTATTCCTGCCAATTCTGCTATTCAGTTGTAATCGCCAGGCAGCAGATTGGTCCATGTATCAAAAAACAATTGAACGCACCTCTTTGTCAGACTACCCGGAGATCTCTAACCCAAACATCCTTTGGAAAACAGAGATTGGTATTCAGGGATATCTGAATAATTCCATTGTCATCAAAAACAAAGTTTATGTGGGAAGTTCAGGCCTTCAACACAATCAAAGTGACCGCAAAGATGGGATCTATTGCCTGAATGCAGCAACGGGGCAGATCATTTGGCATCACAAGACTCCAAATGACGCCTGTGGAGTGGCCTATTCTGATGGAATGATCCTCACAACCGGGGATGATGGTTACCTGCGATGCATTGATGCATTGAGCGGAAAACAAGTATGGGAGATGAACAGAAGGGGTCCTTTATTTTCGCAACCGCTTATCATTTCCGGAAAGGTATTCGTTGGCGATGCTTCCGGAAGTGTAATCGCAGTTGAAGTAGCTTCAGGACAGCTGGTTTGGGAAACCAAGATCGCCGGTTCGAACATCCGTGGTGGTTTATCATCCGACGGAAAAAGAATCTATGCCGCATTCGTAGATGGCACTCTTGCAGCCGTAAATATGGATGGAAAAACCGTCTGGCAAACTACCTGTCAGCGTAAGAGTTTCTATGATGAATCCAGAGTGGATGCGGAAATTTATGCCACCCCCACTGTGGCAGGAAATAAACTCATCATTCCTTTTGCCCGGGACACCTATTACGAATTTCCAGCCGTTCAGGCTTTTGATAAAAACACCGGCAAAATGATCTGGGAAGCGACTGACGATCTCGATAAAAAAACCTATCACGGCAACATTCGCAGTTCTGTAGCAGTTTGGAAGGAATTCCTGCTCTATGGCAATCCATATTCCAACAAACTCATTGCTCTTAATCTAAGCGACGGCACCACCGCGTGGCATGTTGAAATGGGTGTTTCAACTTTCCCTCACTGGCCATCACCGGTCATCGCAAAAGATATGCTTTATATGGGAAGGAACGATGGAGGTTTTTACGCAGTAGACCTGATGGAGAAAATGTTATCCTGGGAATTATACCTTGGCAAAAGTTCTGATGCAGGTCCAATGGAAAAAGTATCCGGTCATGACCGCGGTGGCTGGAAGCCATCATACGGAGAATCCATTTATGCCACAGCTTCCATCTCCAAATCCGGCACCATCTTCATCGGTTCCGGCGACGGTTGGATTTATGCGATTGGAGAGTGATGAGGCCAGGAAGCTGCTACTAAAACTTCTACATTTTGCGGTTGGATATTCGATATTCTGCGGTTCTGTCGTGTTTTTTACTCTTTATTCATTTTTCCGGGGAAACGAAAAATTTAGAATAAGGAATGAAGAAAGAATCTGGCGGAACCGCAAAATATCCAACAGCAGAATATCGAATGTAGAAGTTTTTTAAATTCAATACTACTTCTTGATCCTACTTTGAGCAGTCTTAATGCTTGTAACAAAAATGGCAATTAACTCATTGCTTTCTTTCAAAGCAGGTTGAAATTCAACTTGGTTATTTTCAAACCGTCTTTTCAGAATTTTCAAGCAAACATAACTTTCTCTAAGTTCTTTAAGGCAAATTTTCATTTTATGGACAAAATCTTTTCTTGATTCTGAAGCCTGGACCTCTCCATAATTTAAAGCAGGTGATGTGCCGGAACGAAGTAATTGATTTCCTAAATGATTCCCAGCATATGAATTTGGAATGCTTTCACATAAATCTAAGATCATTATTGCGAATGCAATCAATCTTTCTTCCAGATCATAGTTCTTTGAAGTCATGATTTTTTTTCATTTGGTTATTAAAAAATGTAGAAAATACCTTCTATATATAAAAGCCACGGAAATGCAAAACGTGACATTTTTTAAAAGACTTTTTTTCAATTCTACATTGGAGGTTGGACATTCTGCGGTTCTGCGGTTCTGCCGTGTTTTTTCTCTTTATTCTTTTTTTTATGAAATGAAAAATTCAGAATAAGGAATGAAGAAATAACCAGGCGGAACCGCAGAATATCGAACCGCAGAATGTCCAATGTAGAAGTGTTAAAAAAAGACGCCCGGGAATGATTCGTTAAAATCATTCCCGGGCGTTGTGCTTTGATTAATTCAGATCAAAAACCGGAAAACTAATGATAGTTAGTTGTGTAAAATAACTTCCCAATCCCCCGGCTCATTAATAGTAAAGGTGAAAATCACTTCATTCTTGGCTGTCCTAAGTTTATTTTGGGTAATGTAGGTGATCTTACACTTGAAAGGAAACTCCTCAATGTTTTCATAACCGTAGGCATTATTGAGGTTGACGCGGTTTCCACGGTCGCCAAAGATCAGGAAATCCTCAATACCCGTATTCGTCATACCATTTTGGAGGATTTTTATATGGACCCGATCACCTTCCTTGAGCTTACGAATGGTATAACGATCAACTCCTCTTACCAAATTAACCTGATAAGGTTTCTCTGTAATTGGGCCAGCATACTCATCATTTTTCCATCTGCCCACTGTTACCGTATCCCTTCCGTCAACCTGGAAGGCATATTCACCTTTGCCATGTCTCATTCCCTTTTTCCAATCTCCTTCATAAACGGACCCATCAGCATAATGGCAAGTTCCCTTTCCTTGAGGGTATCCTTTTTTGAAACTCCCTTCATAGGTATCTGTGCCTACAGCAATGCCCTTACCATGAGCAAGGCCTTTTTCGCAGGCTCCAGTATAGGTTCCCTTGAGATTAGTAGTCATCACCCTGCATTTTTTCTGCCTCATTAAAGGCAGGCTGATAAGAACAGACAGAATAATTAGCGAAATAGTTTTGAAATTTTTCATAGTCACAAGTTTTTCATTTTAGTAAAGCTCACCGGTAGCGGTTCGCAGCTTAATTCGCAGCAA
>QQUB01000350.1 GCA_008501835.1 Bacteroidota bacterium | reverse complement strand
AGAGGGGGGAAAAAGGAATTCTAAAACAGCTTTGTTGGCCAAGATTAAAAGCATTCCTCAAAACGAGTACAAAAATTATCAATTTTCTCATTATTTTCATTTGGGTTACTTCGAAAAAGGAATTAATAATTTAGGAATTGTTAATTTTAAGCACAGATTTATTATTGATATAGATGTATTAGATCTTTGTGTTTTTAACCCAGATGGTTATAGTCAGTTAAATATCCAAGGTTCTAAATGTCCTGAGCAACTTCATCAATCCTGGCATGAAAGATTTGAATTATTACATAAATCCTTCGATGATTTATCAAAAAACATTGAAGAAATTGCAGACGTAATTGGTGAAATAGAGGACGATAGTAAAAGGAAAATAATTGAAAAAAGGTTACCTCCCATACCTTCTTTTCCGAAGTTACCATTAAAAACACCATATTTTGATGATAAAGGAGGTTTTGATTTTGGGATTCAAAGAATGTTACATTTGAAGGAGCCAAAATCCAACCTTTTATTGAGATCATTTAATAGATATGTTTCTAGGGATGCCGAGTCTCATGATTTTGCAAAGAAGATTGTCTGAAAAATATAGTTCTATTAATATGTTTTAAAATTTTGTTTTTTAAAACATATTGTTTTTATATTTACCATTCATCCTTTTGATAACCGATGAATGATGTACTATGAAAAACAAAAGCGCTAAAGAGGCGAAGCGCATCAAATCCTGCAAACTAAAAGCTAAAAACGTAAGCGAAAAGGAAAAATTTAACATACTTTTGGCTTTTGTACGCGCATTGAAAAAACTGGTTTAAGAAACATCGGATTAACCGAAACTGAATAGAATTGTCTGACCTATTTCTAACTTTTTGAATTTAAACCTGTATTTGACTGAATATTAAGAAATTATAAGGGCCAGGTGAACCCCAGCGGAATCACAAAAAAAAGCTCTTCCGAGAATTCGGAAGGGCTTTTTTTGTTGGTAGCCAACGCTTTTATTCTTTTATTTTTTCCTTTCTATTTGCGCATAAGATTTTTTAAGCGTACCAGTCAAAAACCACCTCTTTCCAGGTTTAACCGTTCGATGAAAAAATAAATTCGTCAATCCTTAACACAGCGTACAGCATAGCCATCGCGTTTAGAGCAATTACATCCGCCTAAAAAATTATAGTTGTATCCCATGGTAATATGGTGTGCATTTTCCAAATTATTAGGATCACCTTCTGTAACTGTCCACCAACCACCTTCTATGCCGATATGAAAGAAACCCGTTCCCCCTGCGTAACTAACCCAGCGATACCCACCTGGAAGTGCAGTAAAACCCGTTTCATTGTCTCCTTCCTTGTTTAGAGAATATTGCCAATGTAAGGAGCCGGTTTCTTTCAATTTTTTTCCCGCGACAGAATCACCCAAATGATTTTCCAGAATCATCCATTCGCCATAAGTGGGCACATGCCAACCGGAAGGAGCAATTTTGCGATCATCAATTACTGCAGACCAATTGTATAATCTGCCAAAAGTGCAAATGGTATCATTGCTTTTCGTGTTATTGTAATTGCAATAGGCGCCTGTATTAAGGTTGTTCCATGTACTATTTTCAGTTACTTCGGGTATCTTTTCGCCATTGCGATATTTAGTTGTACGAAGGTTTTCCGCCATCCAGATTTGTGAGCCTATTTGGATAGTTTTATATACATTACCCTCCTGGTCAGTCATTGTGTCGTAGGTTTTCGTTGGGTTAAATATTGAACTGGTATTGCAGTCAGATTCATTATTTGGAGGGATATCGTTGTCTTTGACACAACCATAGTAAGAAAATATCAATATACCCATGACCACCATTATAAGAGAAACCCAGGTCCTGTTTTTCATTTCCATTTCATTTTAAATACTTATATAAAAGATATTTTATTTCAATGAGGGCAAATATTTCGATGGTTGTCTTAACCTACCCATTTTCGAAACAGAGAAGTGGAAAGAATTAAAATTTACGTTGATTCTATGAGTGTTTAATGGAAAAAGTTCTAATAAGACTTGCCAAAAATTAATAATAGTCTTACAAATTGTCAATGATAAAAATCATCCAGTTGAGGCAGGGTAAATTGTTTAGGTGTCAGGTGTTTTTAGGTTAAAAATAAAAGACTTCCCTAGTTAGGATTATCCTAAGTATAGAAAGTCTTCAATTTGTTTACATCTAAGTATGATGTCTTCTTTTGATAAAGGCCCGTACATGTGGCCTCGGGTTTTAGAAAGCTGGAAATTTTTTAGGAAACATTTTAATTAAGGGTTTATCACCATGCATCATTTTTCCTCCCTTCTGCCATCACCATGTAAGGCAAAGCGTCCCTGATCGCGGTCATGTACCTGTTCTTGTTGTGGCCAAGGCCAACCGCCGAACTCCGTGCGCCTGTATTCGTTGAAAGCTTCCTGGATTTCTTCTTCCGAATTCATCACAAAAGGACCATACTGAACAACGGGTTCATTGATGGGCATTCCCTGCAGCAGCAAAAAGTAGGATGCCTCGGGACCATTTTGGAGGGTTACTTCTTCATCTGATTTCAGGTTGACAAGGTGCTCCGGGGTAAGCTGTTTACCTTCTACCGCCAGATGCTGACCTTTGTAATAAAATATGGTTCTGCGAGCATTGGCTTTTGAAGCGGGAAGTGTCCATTGAGCATTGGCTTCCATACGGATGGTCATTACCCAGACAGCATTGTCGGGGTCAGCTGCCCATGAATCCGGGGTAGGGTTGAGGGCTTTGTTGCCGTTGAGTTCACCGGCAACAACGCTTACTTCGGTAATATTACCATTATTGTCCTGCTCTTTAACAACAGGAATGTTCTCTCGCCATAACATTTTGAAATGCGGAGCCACCATTTTATTTGCACGAGGCAAGTTTAACCATATCTGGAACAGTTCTGTGGGGTTGCCCTTGTCCCGGTTGATGAGTGGAAACATTTCCGAATGAAGCACTCCTGACCCTGCTGTCATCCACTGGACATCTCCTGCGCCGAATCTGCCGGCTGCTCCAAGAGAGTCCGAATGGTCAATAAATCCCTCCAGGGC
Organism: Bacteroidota bacterium; assembly: GCA_008501835.1. GTDB lineage: Bacteria > Bacteroidota > Bacteroidia > Chitinophagales > Saprospiraceae > BCD1. Next base: position 1,222 of record QQUB01000350.1, on the reverse strand, counting down.
GATGGTGATGGTTTCAAAACCACGGTGTGGATGATATGGAAACCCCGGTACACTTCTGCCGTGATACATTCTCCATCCATTTTTGATAGTAAAATCATTACCTACTCTTCTGCCGGAAAGGTGAGCCTCGTCAACGCCCATCTGTTCATTTCCACGGGGAAATTCATCGCGATGATGAACGCAAAACAAAAAAGGGTCCTGTGTCTCCCAGGGAAATCCCAATGGCTTTATGGAAAGAATCTTTTTCATATCAATTATTTTGGTGATCATTTGTATTAACGCCAGAGTACCAGGATTGTTGACAAGGACAAAAGGAGATTTTGATATTAAAGGTAGTGCCTTGAATTGGTGGATATTATTGAGATTAACCTTTCACAACCTTTCTAAAAAGAGTGTTTTTATTTCCTTAAACAAAAGATTATCATTTTGGAAGGAAAAAAACTTTGAAAAATTGGTTTCGGCATGAATGTTTCCGAAATACATAAACCAATCCTGATGTTTTTACTCAGCTTTCGCTTAAAGATCAGCTGTTCTGTTATTATGTGTGCCCTCAAACTGAAAAGGTTGTCAGACTTTTTTCCAATCATAATCAGTTGACCTTTGCCTATAACTTATGACCTAAATCAATACCTAGTTAGCCTCTAATTGGAGAATTACTCCCGCAACTTCCAATTCCTGCCTACATATAGCCGTTATTTCCCCCCAAATTTCTATATTTAGAGGTATAAAAATGCTTTAACCAATACTTTCTAAATTTTACAAAATGTCAAAACAACGAAAACATCCACGCGGATTGTATATCCTGTTTTTTACGGAGATGTGGGAGCGTTTCGGGTTTTACCTGATGCTCGGGATCTTCACCTTGTATATGATCGCCGGTGAATCAGAAGCTTTCCCGGGACTGGGAATGTCCAATGCTGAAGCCGCAGATATCTATGGTACCTACCTGGCTTTGGTCTATCTTACTCCCTTTATTGGCGGTTTGCTCGCTGATAGGGTTCTTGGGTATAACAAATCCATTTATATTGGAGGGGCCCTGATGGCCCTCGGTTACCTGGGACTGGCCATTCCGAACAGTATGACGGCCTTTTACCTCGCCTTGCTGCTGATCATTCTCGGTAACGGGTTGTTCAAGCCCAATATTTCCGTCTTGCTTGGGAAATTGTATGAAACTCCGGAGTTCGAAAGCAAAAAGGACGCCGGGTTCAACATTTTCTACATG